>JAMOVU010000075.1 GCA_027067555.1 Candidatus Aminicenantota bacterium
AATCAAGTAAGTTATTAATTCCTCTAATGGAAGTAAACAGTAGATTTACTGGTAGGCGTGCTATCAGTCTTCCATTTACAGATTTTTGTCCAATCTTATACAAAGACTTAGAAATTTTTAATAACTATTTAGAAAAGCTATTATTATTAGGTCGAGACAGAAAGTGGCGTTATCTAGAACTAAGACCTGGAGACGCCGTACTTCAGCACTCTCCAAGCCAAATTTTTTTTGGTCATAAACTGAATCTTTCTAAAGGGGTAGAATACCTTTTTTCTAAATTAAGGAGTAGCAATCGGCGTAATATAAGAAAAGCCATAAAGTCAGGTGTTGAAATAATATTTTCAAAAGATGAATGGGCTGTGGAAAGCTTTTATCATTTAAATTGTGTTACGAGAAAGCGTCACGGCCTTCCTCCACAACCCCTACAATTCTTTAAAAATATTTTCAAGTTTCTCATAGAAAAAGATCGTGGGATAGTTGTTCTGGCAAAACATGAGAATGAGATAGTAGGTGGTGCTATATATTTTTATTTTAAAGATACAGCTATTTATAAGTATGGAGCCTCTTTAATTAAAAAGCAGCATCTAAGAGCAAACAATTTAATTATGTGGGAGGCAATAAAGTTCTTTGCAGAAAAAGGTTTTTTGAAATTCCATTTTGGAAGGACCGAATCAAATAATAAGGGTCTACTGCAGTTTAAAAGGGGGTGGGGAGTAAAAGAGCTTCCTTTAAACTATTACAAATATGATTTTGAAAAAAAACAATTTCAGCCTGAGCAATCAAACGATGTGATCTTCTCGGTTGCCAATCGCTTATTCAGTAAGATGCCTATTGGAGCATTAAGAATACTTGGAGAGTTATTATATAAACATGTTGCTTGATCCAGTGCTATTACACCTTGATGAATGTGTGAATGCGTGGGATGAATTTGTTGCTAATCACCCAGATGGTACTATTTATCACACTGCATTATGGAAAAGGATTTTAGAGCGGAGTTTTAGACATATTGAGTGTAAACTGTTTCTGGTAAAAGATAAAAGAGGAGAAATTCTTGGTGGACTACCTATATACTTAGTATCTAGTTACTTACTTGGTAAAAGATTAGTTAGTGTGCCTTTTGGTTTGTTTGGTGGTCCTCTGTCGAAGAATAGAGAGATTGAAGATAAGCTTATATTATCTGCAGTCCAATGGTTGCATAATGCTAAATTAAAATCTATAGAGATCCGTTTGTCTCCTGAAAGACACTTACATCAAGACTTCCAATATTCAGATTTTTTTAAGACTCATTTACTTGATATTACGCAGCCTAAAGATGAGCTTTTAAAGAATTGTAAAAAGAATGTTTTTTATGGTTTAAAAAAGGCTTATAAAAGTAATAATGTTTTTGAAGAGGCTTGTAATAAATCAGATTTAAGTGTTTTTTATAATTTGCTATCTAGAAGTAGAAAACGTCTTGGTTTACCAGCACTTCCATATACTTTTTTTTCTAATTTATGGGATGCATTATATGATAAAGGTTTTCTTAAGCTTTTCTTTGCAAAAAAACATGGAGATATTTTAGGTACCCATTTAGTTTTATTGTTTAAAGATGTGTTATATTCTGAGTATAAATGTTCTGAGTTAACTGCTAGACGTGAAAACGTTGATTATTTTTTAGAGTGGGAAACTATCCTATTTGCCAAAAAAATTGGTAAAAAGATATATAATTTTGGAAGAACTGCTGGAGATAACAAAGGCCTTCTATTTTATAAATCGCGTTGGGGAACCGTTGAAAAAACTATACCCATCTATTTTTTCCCTAAAAATGATGGGATTACTTCCAGTGAAAAGGGATGGCACTATATTGTTGTTAGTAAGGTCTTACAAAGAAGTCCTTTTTTTCTTTATAAACTTTTAAGTGATTTGATTTACAAACATATGGGATGACAAAAAATGAATCATCAAAAAAATACTTTTTGGATAGATTTGGATAATTCTCCTCATGTTCCTTTTTTTTATCCGATTATAAAGGAACTAAAAAGGCGTGACTTTAATGTATTCATAACAGTGAGAGATTGTTTCCAGACTCGTGGTTTGGCCGATTTATACAAATTAGAATATGTGTGCGTTGGCCGTCATTATGGGAAAAACAAACTGTTAAAGGTGTTGGGTACAGTTTATAGAGCATTACAACTAAAACAAGTTATCCATGATAAAAAACTTACTCTAGGAGTTTCTCATGGCTCCAGGGCCCAATTAATAGCTTGTAATTTATCAAAGATTCCGAGTGTGGTAATAAGTGATTATGAATATGCACAGGGTTTGGTCATTATTAGACCTACGTGGCAAATAATGCCAGAGATACTAAAAGAGACCCAAACAAACGGAAAAAACAAATTATATTATCCTGGTATAAAGGAAGATATTTACGTGGCTGGATTTCAGCCTAGTCAAGAGGCATTGAGATCTTTAGGG
>JAMOVU010000076.1 GCA_027067555.1 Candidatus Aminicenantota bacterium
TATGATATATTGTTAATATTATGATTAATGGCGGAAAAATTATGATGGCAGGATTAAAGGGAACGGACGGTTTTACTCTCTCTCTCTCTCTCTCTCTCTCTCTGTAAATATTGCATTTACTATGGAATCGGAGAGCGGAAAATCAAATCAGCTAATATCAAGGGTAGGGGAAAATGGGGGCAAAAGAATTAAGAATTGAGAATATAGAATGGAGAATTAAGGGGATAAAACCGTTTTCTTTAAAATTTTCCAACTCTTTTATTATTTCAAGAAACGATAGAATAATTAAATTCCAAAATATCAAAAAGAAAAGCTTCAAAGCATCGAAGCTTCCGAGCCTTCGAGCTTTTTCAAAATCGTGCGGGATTTTGCAAAAGCTGAGGGTTTTGATAGTTAGATGCCCTGAGAGTCGAAACAAAGTGGAGATCCCGCACAAATTTATAAATTGGGAACGAAACAATGAGAAAAAACTTGTGAGGGTAAATAAAAGAATAAGAAAAAAATCGGTGCAGCTGCCCGAAAATGTTTTTAGCTCCGATGCTTTAAGGCTCTATGCTTTAAGCTTTGATGAAGGAGGTGTAAATATGTGGTTAAAAACAAGACTGAAATTTCCGATGAAATGAGCGAGAGCTTTACTTCTCCGCTCGTTAAATGTTATGGTTTTTTTTTAATTTTGTTGAAAGAATTAAAAATTAATTAAAATTAAGGAGGAAAGTAATGTTAAAGAAAATTAAAACTAACAATACGGTAAAAAGGACGATTGTTTTGGAATCTAAAGAAAATCCTTGTGAAAAATGTCGTGATACGGGTGAACATTATTCAGATGTGTATTATAGATATCCTCACCCTAAACTAAAATAATAAGAGTTGTTATATATCGGGGAGGATTATTATTTTCCTCCCCGTTTATTTAATTAAGGAGTATTAGAGATGAGTGAACAAATTTATTTTAACAATAAAGAATATTCATATCTTCCCGATTATAATATTCTACTAAATTCCGATATAGAGAGAATTGTTAAAAAATACGGTAAAAAGGTGGAAAAGCAAAGAGTTCTATTAAATGAAACTTTGGTTAAAGAGAATGTCAAACGAATAAATGCAATAATATTCGAACTAACACAGGATTGTAATTTAAGATGTAAATATTGTATTTATAGTGGTAAGTTTTATTTTCACAGGATCTATAATAAAAAAAACTTGAGCTTTAGTATTGCAAAACAAGTGATCAATTATTTTTATGATTTGCTTAAATTATCCGATGAAAAGGAAATAGGATTCGGGTTTTACGGAGGAGAGCCTTTATTAAACTTTTATTTGATGAAGAAAATAGTTAATTATGTCGAGAAAAAGTTTTACGGATGGAAAATTCATTATACTTTGTCAACAAACGGGACTCTGCTTCATAAAAAAGATATAATTAAATATATGATATCAAAAGAGTTTGATATGAGGATAAGTATTGATGGACCCGAAAAAAATCATGATGCTTACAGAGTCTATATTAACGGAAAAGGGACATTTGAGAGGATAATAAGAAACCTGAGATTTCTTTATGAGAAATACGCTAAATATTTTTTGGAACATATTAGTATAGGAGTCACTCATTCACCCGAATTATCTTTGCTTGATATCTATAATTTTTTCGATAAAGAGGATATGTTTAAAGATACAAGAAGCATAAGTGTAGGAGATGTGAATAGTATAAATTCCGAGCTATATAATAATGGGGAGGATTATGCATCGGATAGAAGCAAAGAGGAAGATGAGATATTTAAGCAAATAATAAGAAAAGTAAAAAGGGGGAAGAAACTATCAGCCATAGATAAAGCTTTTATTAAAATTCATGATATTCGGGAATATATTGGTAAAACAATTTACTTTTATTCACAAAATACATGTTTATTTAATAGCAGGGTTTTTATTGATGTTGAGGGGCATTTTCATATATGTGAAAAAGGAAACTCAAAATTCATAATAGGTGATTATGAAAACGGTTATAATTATAAGAAGATGGTGAATATATATCATGATTTTGAAAACATACTTGTGGAAAGGTGCTCAGAGTGTGATTACAAATTTTTTTGTAATTTGTGTTTTGCAAGTATTGAAAATAACGGCAATTTTTCTTTTCCAGAAAATTACTGTGAAGGAAGAAAGGATTTTATCAAATATTCAATGGAAAGATACATAAAATTAAATCAGGAGGGGGTGTTCGAATATGAAAAGAAAAAATAATTATATTTTTGTTTTTATTTTGGCATTTTCTTTGTTAATTATGATTAATTGTAAAAAAGAAGCGATTGTAAGAAAAAACCAAAACACCATTGTGAAAGGAAACATTAATAGGAAAATAGTAAAACCTGAGATAAAAGAGATAAAAACCTTCGGGAATAATATCGGAGGTAATCA
>JAMOVU010000077.1 GCA_027067555.1 Candidatus Aminicenantota bacterium
TAAGTAATGTTTTAGGTGATGCAGCAGCTGCTATTGTCATAGCGAAAAGCGAAAAAGAAATCTGAATGAGATTTCTATATCCCTATTTCGCATTCTTAATAATTCCTGTTTTTGCTGTTTACTTTTTTAAATTCAAGAAAAAATCTTTTGCTAAAACCCTATCCTTTTCAAAGATAAATATTAAGAGAAGTAGCAAATTTACGCACAAGATAGTTTATTTAATTGAAATTATGGGATTCTTATTTTTAATATTAGCCTTAATGAGGCCTCAAACCGGGGAAAAAAGCATAGAGCAAAGTTTCAGTGCTTACTCAATTATGATTGTAATGGACAATTCAACAAGTATGCTTGCTGCTGATCTTAAACCATCAAGATTTGATGTGGCAAAAAAAGTCATTTCTGAATTCATTTCAAAAAGAGAAGGGGATCTTATCGGGCTCACGATTTTCGCGGGAGAATCTATTACCCTTATCCCAATAACTTTAAATCATCAAATGATAATAGACACATTAAAAAATCTTAAAATGGGTATATTAGAAGACGGAACAGCTATCGGAATGGGATTAATATCTGCGGTTTCATCCTTAAAAGAAAGTAAATCAAAAACAAAAATAATAGTTCTTTTGACTGATGGAAACAATAATATGGGAGATATATCTCCGGAAGAAGCCACAAAAATTGCAAAGGAATTTGGGATAAAAATATACACTATTGGAGTAGGTGCCTTAAATGAGGCTCCCTACCCTGTTAAAACTCCTTTTGGAATAAGATATGTCAGGGTCAAAGTTGATTTCAATGAGGAGATACTAAAAAAAATTGCCAATGAGACAGGAGGATTATATTTTAGAGCAACAGATAATAAAAAAATGAAAATGATTTTTGAACAAATTGATAAACTCGAAAAAAACAGGTTTAAAATAAATTTAAAGATTACTTACAAAGATAAATTCCAGATTCCCCTTGCTATATCACTTTTAATGTTTATTCTCGCATTTTTCCTTGAAAAATTTATTTTTGTAATCACTGAAATATAGACCTATTCAAAAATAAGTACCATAGAAGGCTTTTTTTTGTCAAAATTTCCTAGATTTTTTATTTTAAAAAAAAATGGGTAAAAATGAATACCTCTTTTCGTATAAACTCTAGTTATCTTAATTTCCTTAGTTTCATATTTCTCCAGAACTCCTTTAAATACAGTCCAAATATCAAATTTGATAACTATCTTTTGTTTAATATTTGATTTTATAAAAAGAACAATCTCTCTTCTTCTTTTTGAAAATACAGGTAAAAATTTTTCGCCAACTCCAAAAATTTCTATTTCATTATTCTCATTTTGGTTAATACTTCCCATTGCCTTAATAACTATGATATTATTCCTGATTCTGAAGTTTTTATGATATTTTTTTGTTGAAAAAAATGGAAATATCAGATAGATGATAACAAAAGCGATCATAATTATTCCAAAAAAATAAAAAACAATTTTCTCCCTCCTTTTAACTAAAAGATAAGTCAAGATAAGTATCAATATAAACCAAACTAAATTAGGCTTATACCCATAATTTTTTATTTTTAAAAATGAAGGGAAAAAAGAGGGGAGATCGAGAAAAGAATTTCTCAAATAAGAAAAAAGGGCAGAAGCTCTTGTCTTAACTTCATGGGTGGTAGTCTGATACATAAGAAGAGGAAACTTTAAAATGGTGAAACTTAGAAAAAGAGAAAAGGAAGAGAGAATCGTAAAAACCCTTTTACTCCAACTATTCCAATTTTCTTTTAAATATAGAAAAACAATAAAAACCAAAAACCAGATGAAAGGAGAAATAGGTCTTGCAGGGGGGCAATACCCTCCTCTGTGAGTATTAAAAGCATAGTTAAAAATATGAACAAAAAATGGAATACTTAACAGCCAATATTCTTTATACTTTTTTCTAAAAAAATTAAAGAAAGCAGGAAAAATAAATAAGAATACAGGGAAATAAAACAATAAGCCATCTCTTTGATCAAAAAAGTAATTTAAAAGAGAATCAATCCTCAAATAAAGAGGTATTTCCTTAAAACTAAAAATCAAATGAATTAAATACTTCTTTTTTTCCGGAGTTAAAACACCATTGTAAATGGATAAAAGAGAAAAAGTACCATACGCACTATAAACATAAAGAAAAAAAAGTGAAAGAGAAAAGAGCAATGGAGTAAAGTTTAATAGCTTTTTAAAATCAAATATTTTCAATTTTTCTCTTAACAAAATTATAAACAAAAGGGTGAAAATTATTAAGATTGCCTTTACCCCGGCCCAAACCAAAACAGCCATAGAAAGGGAAGCAATCAAATAATTTTTTTTCTCAAAATAGAAATTATTAATAGCCAAAAGCATAAGAAAACTTAAAAATATCACAGGATATAGATGAACTGAAAAAAACAGATAGGGAGTTAAAAGAAAACCTAATATCGTAATGTAAAAAGCATTTTTCTCATCAACTTTTGAAAGAATCAAAAACTTAAAAAATTGTAGAGCCAACAGTATAGCCCAAAAAGCGATTCCTAACCTTATAATAATAAAATAAAAAATTTTTGTTTTTATGATTTCAGCCAATACAAAAAAAGGCAAAATCATAAAGGAGATAGCGGGAAGATGAAAAGAGTAAATATAGTTTTTTCCTTTAATTCCGAAATACCCATGGTATGGTAGAGGCTTTTCAGAATACCAAAAACTATTGATTTTATCTTTGCTTTGATTATTCGCAATATTAAGATCCTGATCATATAAAATTGAATTTGCAACAACCAAATAATGGGGTTCATCTCCTGAAAAACCTATCTTTCCTAAAAAAGATAATACATTTAAACTAAATACAAATGCTAAGAACATAGCAATTTTTATCTTCGGCCTTTTTATATTAGCCTTCCTGTTTTTCTCTTTTTCATTAATATAATAAATCAAAAAAAAATAAATAGCCGGAATTAAAAGGACATAAGTTCTTGAAATGGAATCTCTTATGAATTCAAAATTAACAAATGATAAAGGCATTAATAAAAACAGAGGTGGCATTTTTTTTAAATATATAAAAAGAAACTTTATATTTCTTTCAATTAACAAAAACACAACAATAAAAGAAACTGGAATAATTAAATAGGAATCATTAATGAAAAAATAAGAAAAAAATATAGTGTTTAAAATAAAGAAAAGTTTTTCACGAATATTGCCGAACATAAGAGGAATATAACATTTTAATAAAAAGTTTTCAATAAAAGCTATTAAGCAAAAAGCTGAAAAGCTGTCTCTTCATTCAGCCGAACATCTTCAATTTGCAAAAGTTTATTGCTTAAATTGATGTAAGTCCAGAAAACTGTCCCTGAGGTTGTTCGCTTGGCATTGCTTTGCTTTGAGGCTGTTTTGTTCGAGCTTTATACAGTTCATCTTACTGTTTTAAACTTGAGTGTATTTTTATCAAATTTTCTACTTGACATTTTATCAATTTTTGCCTATAATAATAGTGAAAAATTTTTGGAGGTGAAAAAATGGGAAAAATAATTGGAATTGACTTAGGAACAACAAACTCCGTAGTGGCTGTTATGGAAGGTAATGAACCTAAAGTTATTGTTAACCAGGAGGGGGCAAGAATTACTCCGTCAGTAGTTGCTTTTACAAAGGATGGGGAGGTTTTAGTAGGGCAGGTTGCCAAGAGACAGGCAATCACAAACCCTGAAAACACAATTTTTTCTATAAAGAGATTTATGGGAAGAAGGTATGATGAAGTTACAGAAGAGAAAAAATTGGTTCCATATAAAGTCGTAAAAGGTCCCCATGATGATGCAAGAGTTGAAATTAATGGCAAGATGTACTCTCCTCCCGAGATATCTGCTAAAATCTTACAGAAATTAAAAGATGCAGCTGAAGCATATCTCGGAGAAAAGGTGACCGATGCTGTAATTACAGTTCCAGCCTATTTTAATGATGCTCAAAGACAGGCTACAAAAGATGCCGGTAAAATAGCCGGACTAAATGTCAGAAGAATAATTAATGAACCTACAGCAGCAGCTTTAGCCTATGGTCTTGATAAGAAAAAGGACGAGACAATAGCTGTTTTCGATTTTGGAGGGGGAACTTTTGATATTTCCATTTTGGAAGTTGGAGATAATGTGATCGAAGTTAAATCCACAAACGGAGACACCCATCTCGGTGGAGACAATATCGACCAGAGGATAATTGAATGGATAATTGAAGAGTTCAAAAAACAGGAAGGGATTGATCTTGGAAAAGATAAAATGGCTCTTCAGAGATTGAAAGAAGCAGCTGAAAAGGCAAAGATTGAACTTTCTTCAGCTCTTGAGACTGAAATTAACCTACCCTTTATTACAGCAGATGCTTCAGGGCCAAAACACCTTATTATGAAACTTACAAGAGCTCAGCTTGAAAATATGATAGATGATATCTTAAAAAGAACACTTGAACCAACAAAACAGGCACTGGCAGATGCTGGATTAACACCCAATGATATTAATGAAGTAATATTAGTGGGTGGTTCAACAAGAATCCCAAAAGTTCAGCAGATGGTAAAAGACTTTTTCGGAAAAGAGCCCCACAAAGGAGTAAACCCGGATGAAGTTGTTGCAGTTGGTGCAGCCATTCAGGGAGCTGTTCTGTCAGGAGATGTTAAGGACATTCTTCTACTTGATGTCACACCATTGTCATTGGGAGTCGAAACACTGGGAGGCGTTGCTCATAAACTTATTCCGAGAAATACAACCATTCCAACTAAAAAGTCCGAAATATTTACAACAGCGGAGGATAATCAAACCTCAGTTGAAATCCATGTTATTCAGGGTGAAAGAGAACTTGCAAAAGATAATAGAACACTCGGAAGATTTCACCTTGTAGGAATTCCACCTGCACCAAGGGGAGTCCCCCAGATTGAGGTTACCTTTGATATAGATGCAAATGGTATACTGAATGTTTCTGCAAAGGATCTTGCCACAGGTAAATCACAGCAGATTACAATAACATCCTCAAGCGGACTTTCCAAAGAGGAAGTTGAAAAGATGGTAAAAGAAGCAGAAGCCCATAAAGAGGAAGACAGAAAGAGAAAAGAGCTTATCGAAGCCAAAAACCAGCTCGATACTCTTTCCTATCAACTTGAAAAATTGAAGGATGAAAACAAAGATAAGTTGAGTGCTGACGATATTAAAGAGATAGAGGAAGTTGTTAAAGAAGCGAAAGAAATAAAGGAAAAAGCCCAATCAAAAGAGGAGATAACAGCTGTTCTTGAAAAATTAAATAGGGTTTCAAGTAAAATTGCAACAAACCTCTATCAACAAAATGCACCGCAGCAGGGAGCTCAGCAAGCGCAACAAACCACGCAGGAGCCTCAAAGCGGTTCTACCACAGAGCAAAACACCGGTGGGAATGGTAAGGATGATGATGAAGTGATTGATGCAGAATTTGAAGATGCAAATTAATAACTAATAAAACCACAAAAAAGAGGGAGATTTGATTCTCCCTCTTTTTTTATTTAAACTATTTTATGATACTTATTGATGGAAGGCCACTTCAAACATACTCCAAATATAGAGGCATAGGAAGATATACAAAATCTCTTATTGAAACATTTGAAAATTATAATCAGTTTTTTTTTCTATTTTTTAAAAATCATGATTACAATTTTAATAACTCAGTAAATATATCTTCTCCAAAAAAACTCATTACTTTCTCAGATAAATTTTTTCTAAAAAAACTTCTGGAAGATTCAAACTTCATAATTTATCATTCCACTGGATATGCACTTCCAAAGTTTCCATTAAAGACAAAAAAAATATTAACAATATATGATTTAACACCTCTTTTATTTCCAAATTACTTTTCATATAAACATAAGTTCATTTTTAAGATGATTCTTAAAAGTGGGAAATACGCTGATAAAATAATCTGTATATCCGAATCAACAAAAAAAGATCTATTAAGATTTTTTCCTGAATATGCTTCAAAAACAAAAGTCATTTATCCCTTCATAAAAAGCGATTTTTGTTATAGTAAGAAATCTTCGGATAGTATTGATAAAAAATATTTTCTATTTGTTGGAGGAAACGATAAAATAAAAAATCTTGATACAATACTTAGGGCAATTAAAAAGACCGGTTTAAAATTAAAAATAGTCGGTAAATTTAATGATAAAGAAAAGAAAGAATTGTTAAGGGAACATATAAGGATACAAGATAAAATAGTCTTTACAGGTTTTATTGATGGAGAGAGGTTAAAAAATCTCTACAAAAATGCCATAGCTCTTTTATACCCTTCATTAAACGAAGGATTCGGATATCCCCCGCTTGAGGCTCTTAGATGCGGGACTCCTTCAATAGTTTCAAAAAAGGGTTCTCTCCCTGAAGTTCTTAAAGAAAATGCCCTATATTTAGATGATCCATTAGACTCCGACGAACTTGCAGATAAAATGATGAAACTTTCAGAAAACATCTCTCTCAGGGAAAAAATTGTTGAAAGGAGTGAAAAATTACTTTCCACCTATTCTCAAAACAGTTTTGAGAAAAAAATCCTTTCAATTTATCAAGAGCTTAAAGCTTTTTAATCATCACTTTTTCTTTTCATCACTGCTCATAATCTCTTCTATCCACTTCTTCTTTTTTTCTGTTTTTTGCTTTTTCAGCTTTTTATTTTCAACTATTCTTTTTTTTACATTTGTCATTATCCTTAGAAATGGTATCGAGTTTTCATTATCAAATACAATTAGCTCCTTAAACCAGTTTTCTTTTTTGCTCTTATCATATACCATCATCCACACCCTACCGGTCCAAGTATCAAGAAGTAAGACTTCTCCCTTATGAGAAACAAGAGTATATCTTCCGTTAAAATCAACATTACCACTCTTTAAAGGCAAAGAACTCAAGAGTAAAAATAAAATAATCATAAAAATAAAAAATGCATTACCTCTCTTATTCATTTTTCACCTCTCTTTTTAATCTAATAATTACCAATGTTCCTTCTCCCTCCCAAGATATAATCTTTAACTCACCGCCCATCTTTTCAATCATTTCTTTAGCTATACTTAAACCAAGTCCACTACCTTTTTTCGTGGAAAAACCCGATTTAAAGATGTCATCCATTTGCTCTGAAGAAATCCCTTTTCCATAGTCTCTTATCCTTATTTCTGCCTTATTCTCTGATGATATTATTTCAATATCCACTCTTCTGTTAACTTCAAGGGCCTCAATTGCATTTATTATAAGATTTTTGACAGCTGTTTCCAAGAAAGCTTCATTAGCTATTGCTTTCACTTTTCCTCCTTTCAAATTAAACTCAACCTCACTACCTTTGAACAGTAAAATAATGCTTTCCATAAAAGAAAAAAGTTCAATATCACCAAGAGGAGGAATTCCTTCCTTTGAAAAGTTAAGAAAATCTTTTACAACTCTTTCAAGGTTTTCGATTTCTCTTTTAGTGGATTTCATTATCTTATCAAAACTATTTTCAAATTCTCCGGGATCTTCTTTTCTAATATTGAACAGATAATCAATATTTAATTTAATAGGAGTTAAGGGATTTTTTATTTCATGAGCTACCTTTCTTGCAACTTTAAGAAGAGCCTCTTTTTCAGTAAGACTCTTGATTTTTTCTCTCTGCTCTCTAATATTATTAACCATCTTATTAAAGCTTATAACAAGTTCTCCAATCTCCCCGGAATCACCTTCTTCAATGCTTTCAAATTCTCCGCTCTTGACTTTGTTAAGTCCTCTTATAATCTTACTTAACCCCTTATTATACTTTTTTATCAGTAATTGTCCGAATATAACAATCAAAAGAGTAAAAATAAAAGTAAAAAATATTAATGTATTTGAAAATTTGACAAAAGCCAAATCCAATTGTTTGCTCACAGGAAAGAAAACTGCAAAGATTTCATTATTAATAGAATAGAAAAATACAAATCTTTCCCCCTTTCTCATAAAAAAGCTCTTTTTCTCTCCGCTCATCTTCCTTACAACAACATAGGGCAAATAAAAATCTCGTCCACTAATATTTCCATTAAAAAAATCAATTTTCCCGTTTCTATAAATGCCTACCGGTTTCCTACTAATCCTGTTTATAAAAAAGGAAATTTCTTCAATACTAAAATTTTGATTTAATAGCAACCTTGACATACTTTCAAGAGAGAAAGATTGACTCATCCATTCAGCTCTCGCAGTTGAATATTGATAGTTCTTAAAATACCTTGCAAGGGAAAGCTCTAAAGCCACAGCAAGTAGAATCGGGAGAAGGATTATCACAAAATTGAACCTAAAACTAAAAGATTTTAGTCTATCCTTATTATCGTAAACAAATAAAAAAGCTAACAGAACAAACACAAAAAAATTAATTTTAAGCCAATCAACAACCTTATAATAAAAATCTCTATATGGGAAGCCTAAAAAAAACTGCTGAGAACCGAGGTTTAAAAATACGCCTCTGAAAAAAAACTCTCCCTTTTTTATAACAAAATATTTTCCCCCTCTTTTTATCATTCTTATAGAGGATGTTTCTCCATTTCTCAACAAAAACAAGTTTTTTATTTTCTCTTTGTGAAGGAAAAATGTTAAACTCTCATAATAATTCTGAGGGAATAAAATAAAGAACCTATAATTAATGCTATTATATTTTAAATCTTTAATAAACACATCACTATTAATTAATATACCCCTTACAAAAATAGGGGTTGTAAAAAGAGTCCATTTATAAAAAGTCTTACTAAAAACTTCTCTGTCAAATGAAGGCAATGGATTCGAAAGTGAGAAATAGCTTAATACTGAGTCACCTCTGTAAATGAGAATAGATGGTAAATTCCTGTTTTCTATCCTATAAAGGAAATATTTTTCAAATAAAGTTAAAGCCAGCCTTTCCGAACTATGCTTTTTAATAAAATCTTTTAAAGTAATATTATTTAGTTTCTTTATAACCTTTTTGGTGATTTTTAAATTTTCAAAACTATATCTCTCCAAAATAGGTAGATATTTCTCCAAGCTTTTATTTTCATCCCTTCTAACTTTTATTTCAAAAAAAATCAAATTAAAAAAGGAGAGAATTAAAACAAAGACAAGGAGTTTTTTATAATTTTTCTCCAATAAATAGCGTAATAATATTAGCGAAATATAGAAAGAAATTGTTACTATATCTACTATTAACATTTCTTTTTTTATGTTGGCATTAAAAACAAAATAGTAAAAAAACCCAACATAAACTACCGAAAAAAGGTAAAAGATGTTTTCTTTTCGTAAAAGATGATTTAATATAAAAATTAAAATTAGAATTGATAATAAAGAGAAGAAGGAATTAACAGGGAAAAGATAATTTAGTGGTTTTTCACTAAAAAACAAAATTTCTACAAATTTCAAAATACCAAGAAGAAAAAACAAATTAAAATCAATTTTTTTAAATAATAATAAATACAACAAAAAAACAAAAAAATAGTAAAAAGTAAAATAAGGCAATACTTCTAATAGTAATACTTTTTTTAACTCATCCTTAAAAGGCTTTCTTACCTTAACCAGAACAAGAGGAGTTCCTTTCTTAGAATAAATAATAAATTCAGTAAAGAATTTCCCATTCCCTTTGCTTTCGTTAAGTTCTCCCCTTTCAGCAAATTTTTTCTTTAGAAATTTCTGAAAATTATAATCATTGTACCTTACATATTCAAAAGTTAATCCTCTGTAAACAATATTTTTCTCAAAAAAATCAAACTCCTTTTTTTGAGTAAAAAAATCGTACTCCAAAATTCTATAATAATAAACCGTATTTCCTTCCCTATAGCCAAAATAACCCGCTATTTCATTCTCATAATAAAAAACTTCCTCGCGAGGAAGTTCGAAGATATTTACCTTGGGAGAATCACCAACCCATTTTACACATTTCCCGTTTTCCCAAACTTCATAGGATAATTTTCTTAAATCTTTTTCAACAAGGATTTCTTTGACTTTATCGTATAAACTGTCTATCTCAACCTTTACTCTTTCTGTAAAATTGGAATAATTAACACTCGTATATTCCCAAACAAACACAAAAATAAGACTTATTAAAATAGAGATAAAAACAAATAATCTATTCTTACTCAATATCTGATTATTGAGAAAACATTATACTCTTTTAATTTATCTCTCCCCTTTAGGAATGTAAGTTCTATTAGAAATTCAAGAGCTATAATTTTCCCACCTAATCTTTCCACCATTTTACAAACAGCTTTGGCTGTCCCTCCCGTAGCTATGAGGTCATCAACAATTAGAACCCTATCCCCTTTTTCTATCGCATCTTTATGAATTTCAAGGGTATCTGTCCCGTATTCAAGCTCATAAGATTCTGAAATAACCTCTGCAGGAAGTTTACCCGGTTTCCTTACAGGAACGAAGCCTGCCTCCAATTTATACGCCAGAATTGGAGAAAAAATAAAGCCTCGCGATTCAACACCTACAACCTTATCAATTTCCATGTTCTTAACAACTTTATAAAGTTCGTCAACAGCTCTCTTCAAACCTTCTTTATCTTTTAAAAGTGTTGTTATATCTTTGAAAATAATTCCCTTTTTGGGGAAATCAGGAACATCCCTTATATATTCTTCCAATTTTTTCATCTCCCCTCCTTCATTAAATGAGATTTAACATTTTGCCTGCTTGATAAAATGCTTTAAGAACAGCTTCAAGCTCTTCGTCAGAATGAGTTGCAGTATAGCTTGTTCTAATTCTTGAATTATCCGGAGATACAGCGGGAGAAATTACCGGAGTAACAAAAATCCCTAACTCTCTTAGAGCAAGCCATAATTTAAATGTTTTCTCATCATCCCCTATTATAACAGGGATAATAGCAGTCTCAGTGTTGCCTGTATTGTATCCCATCTTTGTAAATTCGCTTTTCATATAATTTGCTATCTCCTGAAGTCGCTTTCTTCTTTCAGGTTCTGTTTTTATTATTTTTAAAGCCTCTTTTGCAGCAGCCGCAGCAGCCGGAGTAATTGAAGCAGAGAAAATCATAGGCCTTCCAAAATGTTTTATATATTCAATAACCTTTTTATCCCCGGCGACAAAACCTCCAAGAGAAGCAAAGGATTTTGAAAAAGTACACATTATAATATCAACTTCTTTAAGGACATCATAGTGCTCAGCTGCACCTCTACCCTTTTCTCCAAGTACACCTACACCATGAGCATCATCCACAAAAAGCCTTGCCCCATACTTTTTCTTAATTTCCACCATCTTGTCAAGGGGAGCAATGTCACCATCCATTGAATAGACTCCATCTACAACTATAAGCTTACCCATATCATCCGGTATCGTTTTTAATATCCTTTCAAGATCATCCATATCATTATGTTTAAACTTATAAACCTTAGAAAAAGAAAGTCTTGTTGCATCAATCAAAGATGCGTGGTCAAGTCTATCTATAATAAGAGCATCATTCTTAGTTCCCAAAGCACTTATAATTCCCAAGTTTGTTTGATAACCGGTTGAAAAAATCAAAGCAGCCTCTTTTTCCATAAACTCAGCTAATTCCTCTTCAAACTCCACATACATACTCAAAGTACCATTAAGAAACCTTGAACCACATGTTCCAGAGCCATATTTATCTATAGCTTCTTTCATAGCCCTATTTATTCTTTCATCCCCAACAAGTCCCAAATAATTATTTGAACCTATCATTATGTACTCTTTCCCCTTGATTTTTACTTTGTTTCCGTAGACCTCATCTATCGGAGTGAAGTAAGGATAAATTCCTTTTGCCTGAACCTCCTCAGCTTCTTTAAAATCAAAACACTTCTTAAATATATCCATTTTAACCTCCATTTTGTTTATGATATGATAGGTAATGAATTATTTTATCACAGGTTCCACAGGTTTCATAGGGATACATCTTTTAAATTTACTACAAAAAAAATCAGAGGTCAAGAAAATCTACTTGCTTGTAAGAAACAAGAAAAAGTTAGAAGAAAGGATCGGAATTCCTTTACCAGAAAATTACTTTTTATTAGAGGGAGATCTTGCTACTTTGGAGAAAATCCCTGAAGACACAAATTACATAATTCATATGGCCGGAATAACAAAAGCCGTAAATAGAGAAGACTATTTTAAGGTAAATAGAGATGCAACAGAAAGACTTGCAAAGCTCTCTTTAAACCTGAGGAATCTGAAAAAATTTATCTTCGTAAGTTCACTTGCAGCCGCAGGTCCCTCCAGAGATTGTATCCCCAAAAAAGAGGATGATACTCCTCTTCCCGTCTCCGTATATGGACAAAGTAAGCTTGAAGGAGAAAAGAAAATTTTGAAGCTCAAAGAAAAAATTCCAATCATAATTCTAAGACCACCGGCTGTTTATGGAGAGTGGGATACCGATTTTTTAGAAGCAATCAAATTGGTCAAAAAGGGTCTTTCTTTTAATGTTCACTTTAAGCCTGAAGAAAGAATTCTATCTTTCATATATGCAAAAGATATAGCAGGAGCGATTTTACACCTAACTGAAATTAAAACCAATTCTGGTGAAATATTCTTTATTTCAGAAGATAAGCTCTTTAAATGGAAAGAAATTGAAGAAACAGTCGCAAAAGTACTTCAAAGAAAAATAAAAGTCAGAATAACTCTACCTTTATGGTTTGGAAAAATGATAGCAAACTTTATCAACTTTGCTTCCAAAATTACCGGTAAGAACTATATATTTAATAAAGATAAAATAAGTGAAATCAAATACAGATGCTGGATTTGTTCAAATAAGAAGTTAAAGGAAACAGGGTTTTATCCCAAATTCAAATTTGAAGAAAAAATCGGAGAAGTAATAGATTGGTATAAAGGGAAGGGCTGGCTTTAGCCCTCCCCTCATCTTTAAATCAATCCTTCTTTTTATACTCTTCAAAGGTAAGAATCCTAAGTTTCTTCCTAAATTTCTTTTTAACATATTTATTAACAGAAATCAGCTTCCTCATTAGATAATCATACCTTTTCTTAGCCTTTTCGATCTCATATTCAAGCACATCTATATTATGAAGTTGAGAGTTTGTAGGTCTTCCTCCGTACATCATTACAGAGCTGTAAAGTAACGAAACTCTTCCCCTCAACTTTGGCTCTGTCATAAATCCCTCGTACTGAACAAGTGTTTTATTAAATGCTTCAAGTTCATTTTTAAATTGATTGAGTTTTTTATACTTTTTCTTTTTATTCAATTTTTCAATCTGTTTGATAAGAGAAGACACATTATCAACAATATAACCCAATCTTTCAAGCATACCGTAAAGTTTCATTACAGCTTTGTACCTGATTTCTCTATCTTCCTTGGAGTGTGCTGCTATGGGATCCGGAATTAATTTAATCTTACTCTCGTATATTTTCTTATTTTTGATTAATCTGACTGTGTACTCTCCTTCTGGAACCATAGGTCCTACATTAATCATAATTGAAAGACCGGGACTTCTCCCCATCTTGGGGCCTTTGTATCTCATACTCCAGTAAATTCTGTTTATTCCTCTTGATTTTCCTCCCGGAAATTCCTGAATAATTTTTCCGTTTTTATCAAGAACTTGAACTTTTAGAGTACCAAAAATATGTCTTTTTTTAAGATAATAAGTAATCATTGCTCCTTCCGGAGGATTCTCACCAAAGAATTCTCCATTGCCCGGAAATTCCTGAAAATAGGTAGGTGTTCTCATAACCGAAGGTCTTGAAGGAAGCATGTAAGCAGGAGATTTTAGTATATCTTCATTCAAAGCTCTCAAAGGTGTAATATCATCTATTATCAAAATTCCTCTTCCGTGAGTTGCAAGTATCAAATCATTGGTTTTAGGGTGAATCTGAATATCTCTTACAGCAACATTATGAACAGATTTTACCTTTGCCCAGCTTTCTCCTCTATCTATTGACACATAAAGCCCGAATTCAGTACCCAAGAAAAGTAAATTTTCATTTTTTATGTCCTCTCTTATAATATGAGCATACCCTTTAATCTCTGAAGTAGTCAAAGATTTCCATGTTTTTCCATAATCTTCAGTTACAAATATATAAGTTTTCATATCCCCGGTTCTATGTCCGTCAAAAGTTGCATATGCTCTGCCTTCTTTGAATTTACTTGCTACTACAGAAGAACACCATGTATTCACAGGTAAGTTTTTGATATTCTTCACTACATTTTCCCAATTTTTTCCACCATCTTTTGTAATTTGCAGATTTCCATCATCTGTCCCAACCCATATCAGATTTTTATTCAAAGGAGACTCTGAAATTGATACAATGGTACAATGATTCTCTGCTGTGGTGTTATCCGGGGTTAATCCTCCGGACTTTGCCTGCTGCTGTTTTTCAGGATCATTCGTAGTCAGGTCCGGCGAGATTTTAACCCAGGTGTCCCCTCTATCGGTTGATTTAAAAAGATATTGAGCTCCTATGTAAATTGTTTCAGGATCATTCGGACTTAGAGCAACAGCTGCATTCCAATTAAATCTGTACTCTGGCTCCCCTTTTTTTGTGGGAAGAGGTTTTATTGATTTTGATTCATTTGTTCTTCTATTATATCTTACAAATTCTCCACCCTGCCAGCTATAATAAATTATATCTTTATCCTTAGGATGGGGATAAACATAAAAGCCATCTCCTCCTCCGACATTTTTCCAATCCTTATTTTGAATCCCGTAAGAGCTGAAGCTCTTCGAAGGCCCATACCAAGCACCATTATCCTGAAGTCCTCCGTACACATTATAAGGAGTCTCAAGATCATAATAAACATGATAAAACTGAGAAACAGGAAGATTGGCAAGAAATTCAAATTGCTGGCCATAATTATTTGAGCGATAAACACCACCATCACAACCAACAAAAACCTGTTTTGTATTATTGGGATTTATCCATATAGCATGAATGTCAGGATGAACACCTCCTCCCATTGAAAATGGAAAAGAAAAACTTTTTCCTCCATTCTTTGATATGGATAAAAATAGCCCTGTTACATACAATCTTCTGAAATCCTTGGGGTCAACCACAAAATGAGAAAAGTAAAAAGGCCTCATCTTCACAAAATTAGAGCCATTTACAAATTTCCAATTCTCCCCCATATCATAAGACACATAGAGACCCGATTTTTTCTTTGCTTCAACATTAGCATAAATTGTTCCCGGCCTTGAGGGGGCAATGGCGAGGGATACTCTTCCCAATTCTCCTTTTGGCAAACCTTTTCTAATTTTTTTCCAGGTTTTTCCTCCGTCATCACTTCTGTAAATATTGCTACCAGGACCTCCTGATGTGAAAAAGTAAGGCTTTCTCCTGAATTGCCACATTGAAGCATAAATCACCTCGGGTCTTTGAGGATCAACCTCAACATCAATACATCCTGTTTTTTCATCAACATATAAGATTTTTTTCCATGTCTTCCCTCCATCTGTACTTTTGTATAATCCCCTATCTTTTGAATCATTCCACAAATGACCGGGAACAGCCACATACACAATTTTGGAATTAGTAGGGTCTATTGCTATTTTGGCTATCCTCTCAGAATTTTCAAGACCTACCCTCTTCCAATGCTTTCCCCCGTCAGTACTCTTATAAAGGCCTGTACCAACAGAGACAGTATTTCTCATATTAGTTTCACCAGTTCCCACCCAAACAGTATCCGGATTTTTCTGATCAATAGCAATTGCACCTATTGACATTGTATAATCATCAAAAATCGGGACAAAAGTTGTTCCTCCGTTTATACTCTTCCAGAGTCCACCGCCCGCAGCTCCTACATAAATTATATTAGGATTTGAGTTAACCCCTTCAATTGCGGTAATTCTGCCCCCCATTACAGCAGGCCCGATTGATCTTGCTCTTAAACCATTGAAAGCTGATGAATCAAGTTTTATTTTAGAGGAAAAAGCAGGAAACACTACAAGAAATACTACCAAGTAAAGTATAAATTTCTTGCAAATTTTCATTTCTTACCTCTATTTTTCTTTTTTAGGCATTTCAAAAATAGAATCAGGAATCTCCTTATTAACTTCAATCTTAGTAAAACTCATTGTCCCACTATTAATATCTCCACTTTTCATTTCCATTGTAAAGGGGAAATAAATACCATTTACTTTTTTATAATCACTGAAAACAGTCTCAACCTTTCTTTCCTCTCCTCCTCTTGAAACAAAAGACTCAGCTTTAAGCTCAATTCCTGTATCAGCATCAAGATAATAATAAACAACTTTGCCGTTTTTATAAGTAAGTTTTAGTTTATAAACTTCTGTTCCTTCAAAATCATCTTTACCTAAAAGCTCTATCTTAATACCTCTCTTTTTATAATCAACCAATGGAGAAAGGGAATCTTTTTGCTCTTTAATATTCTTTGCCTGCTCTTCCGGCATCAGTTTAGGTTCTGGGCCCAAAAATGGCATTATCCACCATGCTTTTTCACCATCATAAGCCTGAACTATCTTTTTACCCATCATTTCAACCTCAGTTCTGATTTTATTAGGCTTCTTAAACCACATTTTCATAGGCATTTCAACATTCTGCTGAGTATTAATCATTTTACCTTCGATATAAAGCGTCTTGATTGCTTTTAGATTTTCCAGACCTCCTTTCGCTTCATAGTTTTTTTGCAGTAACTTCTCCAGAGTCATAGAAAAAACAAAATGAACAATTAGAAAAATAATTAAGACAAGAATAATCTTTTTTCTCATAGATCCCTCCAAAATTTAATTAATAAAATTAATACGAATTTAAAGAACTATGGTTTCGCTTTTAGATATTATTTATTTAAAAAGAAAGCAATAATAATTCTCATTTGACAGAAAGTTCAATTTGTTCTATATTTTTACTATGCGGAAAAATAATTTATTGATTTTTCTATTTTTTGTTGCAGCCTTTTCTCTTTTCTCTCATTTTACTTACGGAGTATTTATCAATGTATCAAACTCCTCAAATATGTCAACTAATGCAAAAGTTGCTATAAATCAACAAGGGAAAATAATGGTGGTATGGGAGGAGCATATAGGAAGTTCTTCTTATATATACTATTCAGTATGTTCAAAAGAAGAGTGTTCCACTCCTGCAAGAATTCCCGGACAAAGCGGAGGAGAAAACATACTCCCTGATGTTTACAAAGGTAGGACAGGCGGTTTTGTAGTTGTATGGCATGAAGAAGCAGGATGTAATTGTATCAAGTTCTCGAGTTTTGACGGACAAAAATGGACCTCTCCTATCAGAGTTTCTCAAACAGGCGGATATGAGATGGGTAAACCGAGAGTTGCTACCAGCTCTAAAAGAATAGCAGTGGTATGGGATGTCGGGAATCCCTTGTTTTCAGATGCTTTTGTAAATGTCTGGGATGGGAATTGGTCAGGAGTAAAACAAATTTCAATATCAGGCTACCATCAAGCTGCAAAAGTAGCGGATATAAATACAGGCCCCGATGGGAAATTCTATGTTGCATGGGAAGAGGTAAGAGACAAAAGCGAGACAGAAGAATATCTCGAAATAGTTTTTACACAGGACGATGGAAAAAATCATTGGAAAACTCCTATTGACTTAACAGATTACAGAGAAATGTGTTTTAGACCAACCATAGCTGTAGACAAAAATAATAAGGTCTTCGTTGGATATTATCATAGAAGAGCATATTGGGGGACTATTAGAGAAAATGGTATTTGGTCACAACATGTTGTTATTGGAAACGGAGGGCATGAACACGAACTTTATTATTCAGACTCTGCGTCCATTGGTAATGGATTTATTTTCACATGGAGAGATCTTGGCTATAATATAAGATACTCAATATATCAAAACGGGAAGTGGGGAGAACAGGTTCTCGTTGCTTCTGGTAATACTTATCATCCTGCAATTGATTACAGTAACGAAGTTGGGGCAGCATTAGTATGGACAGATAGAGATGAAGCAGATGTGATGTTAACTGTTTTTGATATAAGTGAAGAACCTGAACCTGAACCAAACAAGCCTCCCGTTGCAAGATTCACATACTTTCCAAAAACAGGTCTTTATCCTCTTAAAGTTAATTTTGATGCATCTTCCTCCTATGATGAAGATGGAGAAATTGTAGATTACAAATGGAATTTCGGTGATGGCACTTTTGCTAAGGGAGTTAAAGTATCTCACACTTACTCTAAAAAAGGGAAATATCACATTAAACTAACTGTAACAGATGATGATGGAGCCACTGGAATGGCCTACGGGGAAGTGGAAGTTTTTGGAATATACTCCCCCTTAAATCAAAGATATCGACTAATAGAAAACAGAAGCCTTTTTGTAACAGAATATTTATACAAAATAGAATGGGATAAAAATCCAAAAAATAGTGAGATAGGAGCATTTATAACAAATTATAAAATATACAGAAGAGAGAAAGGATTCTCTACATATAAACTTATTAAAATTCTCCCGGCCAATAATTTTAAATACTATGACCGTTCTCTTGGAACAACAAAGAAGTATTACGAATATTATATTACAGCTGTAGATGATCATGGAAGAGAGAGCGACATAAACAGTAATTAAAATGAGCCACCTGAAAAATTTTAATAAGACATTTTTTAAAGAGAGAAGTTTTATCTTTTTATTCTTATTTTCTTTATTATTTTTTTTTCTTAATATTTACAAACTATCTTATCAATCGCTTTGGATGGACGAGGGATTTTATATTTTAGCAGCAAAAAGCATTTTAAAATTTTTTTATCCCTTGTATCCATCTGGATATGTGCTTTTTAAATCCATTTTTTATTCTTATTTACTGGCTATTTTTTCTTTTTTTTTAGGAAACAGTGTTTTTACTTATAGACTTTTATCCTTAATTATATTTTCAATGACTCCCCTTATTATCTTTGAAATAGCAAAAGATTTTATAAACACGAAGGTTTTATACATTTCCAGTCTTATCTTTTTCTTGTTTCCATGGGAAACAGAATATGCAAGAACTGCTTTATATTATCCTCTACTTCAACTTTTATTTACTTTATCAGTACTACTTTTTATTAAAAGCACATTTTTCGATAAGAAGTCGAATTTCTCTATTTTTTGGATACTTTCTTCCTTTACTCATCAACTGAGCATAGGTCTCGCTTTTGCATTTCCTTCTCTTTTACTCATAAAGCCCAAAATTTTTTTTAAAAAAAAGAATTTATTAAGCTTGTTATTTTGGATCCCTTTCTTTACATTTATTATGATTCAGGAAGTTTTATTCTGGAAAGTAGGACAAGTTTATTCTACACAAACAGTATCCCAACAAAAACTTGAGGGAGTAATAAAATACTTTTTCAGTCATTTTAATTTAGTATACTTCAAATTACTTTACAAATCTCATCCCTTCACCTTTCCTGTTTTCTTTGTAGGTTCTCTTTTATTTATCATATACTTAATTACAAAAAAAATCAAAAAAGAAAGTGTAAGCGAACGAAATATGGTTTTTTTATTTTTAATAATACTCCTTTTTTTAATTCTTTTTGCTCTGGGTTTTATGAGGACTCATCCAATGCCAAGATATTTATTTCCATTTCACTATCTTTATATTATGATTGTAGTATTTTTTCTTTTTTCACTTCTTCAAATATTAAAAAAGTTAGGAAAGTTTATACTTAAACCCTCTTTTGAAATAACTTTTCTCTTTATTATTGCTTATTTTTCTTTTCAACAAGCAGGCTTTAACAAAGTACTATCTATTATAACAAGAGATTACGATGAAAAGGTAACCACAGATATTATCAGAACATCAGGAAGATATTATCCTATAGACCATGAATCCTTAGGTCTATATGTAAAAAACAATATAAAAAAAGATGACATTGTAATAGCAATTCATATGGTTTTTCAATATCTCTATGTTGGAAAAGTTGATTATTGGCTTTTCACCGGAGGACCGGGGACTTGGGATGCATGGGAGAAAAAAGGAAATAAGTGGAGAGAATTCTATCTTGGCTCTGAATGGATAAACTCTCTTGAAAAGCTAAAAAGAATTATAAAAGAGAAAATGACTGAAGGCAAAAGGATCTGGATAATAACTTCTCCTTCGGAGAATAATCCAGCACACATAAATAATAATATACGACAATTCCTTAATAAAAATAAAGATAAAGTTCTTTGGATATCAAGAGATGGAATTGGTAAAGTATATTTATTTACACCTTTTAGTAGAAAATTAAGAAAACATACTTATGAAGCAGAGTGGGGGATCTATCAAAACAATCAACTTAAAACTATTAATAACAAGATATTTGTTAAAGTAACTAAAAAATCTTTGTATAAAACAGCGTTAATCTTTCATGGGGAAAACAAGAAAAGAATTAAGATAAACTTTTCCCCTCCGGAAACTGATGTCTCAGTCTTATTGGAGATTTTCAAAAGTGGAGTACTTGAATTAAAAAGGATAATTCATATCAATAAAGGAGAGTCATCAAAAATTATTATAGTAAAATTTCGAAATAAAGATAGATATAGCTTACATTTTAGGGTTGCAAGAGGAAATTATATTTTAATTGATTCACTGGATTACAAAAAATGA
>JAMOVU010000078.1 GCA_027067555.1 Candidatus Aminicenantota bacterium
AACAATCAACACAGATGATTTTGGGTTAAATAAAGATATAGACAGAGGTATAATAGAAGCCTTTAATAAAGGAATTCTTACTGATGCTTCTTTAATGGCTAATGGACCTAATTATGAGCAAGCAATAAGATTTGCAAAAGAGTTGAAAATCCCAATAGCAGCTCATATAAATCTTATCAGAGGTAAAATGTTGACAGGTTTTCAGCCCACCGGCTCAATCATTGATTTTTGGAAAAAATCGTTGGAGAAAAAATATTTAGTTGGGATCGAACAAGAAGCAAGAGCTCAAATAGAAAAAATTTTAAATGATGGGGTTAAAATCAATCAAATAAATAGTGAAAAACATTCACACTTTTTCCCTCCTGTTTTTAAGCTGTGGGTAAAGCTTGCAGAAGAATATGAAATACCATATATAAGATTCATTAAAGAATTTAACCTTATTCCTTCTCTTCAGGGGATTAAAGCTAATCTTTTATCTATTTTTTCAATTACAAACATAAAATATTTAAATAACTCAACAGTAAAGAGTACAAATTATTTTAGAGGAATATTAATTACCGGAAAAATTAACTCTACACGTTTAATAAAAACTATAAAAACCTTAAAGGAAGGCTGGACAGAGCTAATGGTTCATATTGGTTATAATGGAGAAATAGATAAGAGTATGGGACAATACTTTTTGACTCAATCGCGAGAAGAAGAGCTTAAGGCCTTGTTAAACCCTAACTTTAAAGATATAATATCCACACTCAATATAAAATTAAAGAGCTTTGGAGGATTGAATGGCTGATAACCCTTATCTTTCGATAGTTGTTCCTTTCTACAATGAAGAAGAAACTATTGAAGAATTATATGACAGAATTAAAAAAGTAGTTGAAAATTTAGGGAAATCTTATGAAATCATCTTCATAAATGATGGCTCAACAGATGGAACAGAAGAAATATTAAACAAACTCGCTAAAAACGATGAACTTCTTATAGTAGTTCATCTTAGAAAGAATTTTGGTCAAACCGCTGCCCTCTCGGCAGGTTTCGATGTCGCAGAAGGTAAAATTATTATCTCTATGGATGGAGATTTACAACATCAACCCGAAGAAATCCCAATGTTCATTGAAAAAATAGAAGAGGGATATGATCTTGTTTCCGGGTGGAGAAAAAAGAGAGTTGACAATTTTTTTCTGAGACGCATACCATCAAGAATTGCAAATTGGATAATGGCAAAACTTTCTGGGATTAAGATTCATGATTTTGGTACAACTTTTAAAGCATACAGAAAAGAGGTTATAAAAAATGTGGAACTTTATGGTGAACTTCATAGATTTATCCCTGCTCTCGCATCTTCCATGGGTGTAAAAATAATAGAAATACCAATAAAAAACATAGTAAGAGAAAAAGGGAAATCAAAATATGGTATTTCAAGAGTAAGAAGAGTTATTTTTGACCTTCTAACAGTAAAATTTCTTATTAGTTTTCTGGACCGCCCTCTTCAGATTTTTGGATTAATAGGATTAATTTTCTCATTAATGGGTTTTCTTTTCGGAGGAACAATCTCTTTGCTTTATTTTTTGGGGAAATTACAGATAAGTGATCATCTTGGAAATCTCCTTCTCTCTGTCACTCTTGTAATAGTAGGAATAGTTTTTATCACTATGGGACTTCTTGCTGAGATAAATTCCCGAATTTATTACAGAGTCCACAATAAAAAACCCTATGCCGTAAGATCAATCGTTAAGAACAAGAAATAAAATGTGCGGTATAGCAGGTTTCTTCAGTTTTAAAGAAGAGCATAGATCAGATTTTTCAAAAAGAGAAATCATTGGAAAAATGACAGAAGAAATAATTCATAGAGGCCCTGATGGAAATGGTTTTTATATTGATGAACTAATTGCTCTTGGAATGAGAAGGCTCTCAATTATAGACCTTGAAAAGGGATGGCAACCTCAATATAATGAAGATAAAAGTATTGTGATCGTTTTTAATGGAGAAATATACAATTTTCTTCAATTAAAACAGGAGTTAATAAAAAAGGGGCATATATTTAAAACAAACAGCGATACAGAAGTAATTGTGCATTTATACGAAGAAGAGGGAATTGATTTTGTTAAATATTTAAATGGGATGTTCGCAATTGCTCTCTATGATAAAAAACAGAAAACATTAATTCTTTCAAGAGATAGAATGGGAATTAAACCATTGCATTATAGTATATTTGAAAATTTTATTATTTTTGGTTCCGAAATTAAGTCAATATTAAAGTTTCCTAAATTCAAAAAAACAATAGATCCCATGTCTCTATACGATTTTTTTACATTTGAATTTATTTCCGCTCCTAATTCAATCTATCAAAACATAAAAAAAATTTTACCAGGGGAAATGTTAATTATAAAAAGAGGGAAAATTCAAAAAGTAAAATATTGGGAGCCAAAAATAGAAAAAAAGGATTATGAATTTGAAGAATTAAAAGAAAAAATAAAAGAGACTTTTTTATCATCTGTAAAATACAGATTAATCTCCGATGTACCTCTTGGAGTTTTTTTAAGCGGAGGAATCGATTCAACTTTGATCACCGGGGTAGCCTCTCAATTTGTTTCTAAATTAAAAACTTTCTCAATAGGTTTTAAAGAAGAAACATTTAATGAACTTTCCTATGCAAAGATCGCAAGTGATTTTTTTAAAACAGATCATACTGAAATGATTCTCTCTTATAATAAAGTAATCGAATTACTACCTAATATAATGAATTATTTAGATGAACCCCTTGCGGATGCATCAATTCTTCCCACATATCTTGTCTCTTATCTTTCAAAACAAAAGATTACCGTTGCTCTTTCAGGAGACGGAGGGGATGAATTGTTTTTAGGATATGATACTTATAAAGCATATAAAATAGCAAAATACCTCAGATGGATACCAAAACCTATTGTCAATCTTGGTAAAGAGCTTTCTTCTTTTCTCCCTGCCTCTCAAAAGAGAATAAGTTTAGAGTTTAAGATAAAAAAGTTTCTTTCAGGGTTAAATTATAAACCCGAGATATCAAACTACATTTGGTGGGGAGCATATCCACCTAAACTGAAAAAGCGACTATTTACTCAAGATTTTTTAAACTTATTGAAAGATTATAAAGACTTTTCTCCTATAAATTTTTATCTAAAAAAGCTAAAAAACATAAAAGACCCCCTCGATAGAATAAATTATCTTGATTTACATCTCTACCTTCAGGATGATCTCCTTCCAAAAGTTGATAGAATGAGTATGGCAACCTCCTTAGAAGTAAGGGTTCCATTCCTTGATCATAGAATGGTAGAATTAGCTCTTTCCATAAAAAATAACTTAAGAATGAAAGGGTTTAAGACAAAGTATATTCTTAAAGAGTCATTAAAAGAATTTATCCCTCCTCCCCTTTTTAAAAGGCCGAAAATCGGATTTGATATCCCTTTAGGAAAATGGTTAAGACAAGAGTTAAAAGACTATATGTTTTCTCTTTTAAATGAAAGAGCTCTGAAAGAACACGGGTTTTTTAATGTAAATTTCATAGAAGAAATTATCAATACTCATATCAAAGGGAAGCATAACTATAGACAATTAATTTGGCCATTAATGATATTTCAAAATTGGTACAAAAAATATAAACCGGATTTACTGTTTTAAAGCTTTTAATAAAATGTGAGGATAAAGATAACCTTTGTCCAATCTTATAATTTCTGTTTTAAATCCATACCTCGAGAGTAAGGAGACTAAATCTTCAACAGATCTAAAAAAGAATTTACCTCCCAGAGTTCTCTTTAATATTTTTACGGAAAGAAATTCTTGGAAATAGTTAAAAAGATATTTATAAAAAGGTTTTTTATCCATTTCCTTTATTAAGAGCAAGCCATTATCTATTTTTTCAGATATCTTTTTTATGAGCATTTCCTGGTGCTCAAAAGGAATTAGATACAAAACATCTATTAATGAAAAATGAGTTGCCTCTGGAATATCCATCTCTATAATATTCTTCCGTATAAAACTTAAGTTGTTGAAAGTAAAAAGCTCTTTTGCCATTTGAATCTTTCTTTCATCATCATCAATTCCAACTATTTTCATATGAGGGTGTTTTAAAGCTAAAAGTGCAGGAAATATTCCGTTTCCACAACCAAGGTCCACAAGTTTTCCATTATCAGGAAAAAAATTCAAGAGTTTATAAACAGGGAAAATTCTTTTTTTTATATTATAAAATTTTAAAAACTCTTCGTTCTTTTCAATAATTCTTTCAAACTTCTCTTTCATTTCCTCAAAATAATTCTTTTTATGATAACAAATCCATTCTTTAAGGTTGTTATAAATTCTCTAAAGCTAAGAATCTGAGTAAGTCTTTTTAATATATATTTAGGCCTCAAATAAAATTCTCTTTCAGCTCTGTTTCTCAATTTCTTAATTTTTTCCATAGGGAGATCAGGAAGATCGAGAATAGGATTATCAGTACTATCAAAGAAATCCATATCCCCTTTAATCCAACCCTTTTCAATAGCTTCTCTTCTCAAATCACTTCCCACATCTGGAGTAGCAATTGCAAATGAAGCAAAATCTAAATCGAGAGATTTAGAAAACTCTATTGTCTTTTCTATTGTATCTTCTGTTTCTCCCGGTAAACCTATTATGAAATATCCTAATGTTCTTATTCTATGCTTTTTAAACAATTTAACTACTTCAATAGCTTTTTTCGTATTAAGTTGTTTATTATAAAGTTTTAAAATCCTATCATCACCGCTTTCAAGGCCTATATTCACAGTGTGACAGCCCGCCTTTTTCAAAAGGACTATCTTTTCCTCATTCATGGAATTTATATCAGCATTACAGGAGAAAGAAAAATTTAAATTCTCTTCAATCATCCTTGTTAACAGAGAATTAAGAAACTTTGTATTAACCGTCAAGGTAGGGTCTTGAAACAAGATTTCCTTAAATCCTAATAATTTTAATTTTTTAAGTTCCTGTATTGTATTTTCTATTTCTCTGAACTTTACACCATAATTAGCAACAGTACAGAATCTACATTTATACGGACAACCCATAGATGCTATTACCACTGCAAAGGGATTTTTTTTTGCAATAGGAATAGAATACTTATCGTAAGGAAACAACTCGTGTAAAGGAGGGTCATAAAAAAACGTTCTTTTAAAAACATTTAGGGGTTCTTCTAATTCATCACCTTTCTTAACCCAGATAGTATTCCACTTTTTTCTATAGGGATTCTCTACAAACTCTCTGATTTCAGGATCCGTAAAATCCAAGATTGCTGCATCAATAAAAGATAACTTTTTAAAAAACTCTTCCGCATAATATTTCAATATACCCGAAGAGACCACAGTAAAAACACCAGTTTTTTCTTTAATTTCGCTAAGTATTTTTTTATCATAAAGAAGGGTTGCTGTACCTGTAGTAAAAAAAAGAATATCAATACCATTTTCATTAATAAAGGATGATATATCATCCGAGCTTCTTTTATCAAAAATACCATCGATAACATAGATATCATTCCCTTTCGAAAGAAGGCCACTTAATGCAAGTAAATCTTGAGGTGGCCAGTAATAGTCTGCCTTTGATTCAAAAGAACAATAGTAATCTCTTATAAATAAACTTGGAGCAGGAGGATTTAACAATAAAATTTTAGACATTTATTTCCTTTTTATATTGAATAAATATAATAGCAGCAAATAAGTACATAACAACTGCTATACCCCAGGTGAAGGAAAAACCAAAACTAATACTTAAAAAGAGGCATAAAACAGAACCTAATACCGTCGAAACAGAATTAATAGCCCATGCCCAGGGGATTAACTTTTTATGTTTCTCTGATACGAACCTAATAGCAGTAGGGAAAGGAAAACCCATTAAGAAAGATATCGGCCCCAACAATAAAAAGGAGAGAATAATTCTTTGAACCGTTTTCAAGTAAAGAAGATTGTTTAAAATAGCAGAAAAAAAGAAAATATAAAAAGCAGCTATAAACAATAGAAACCCGAATGCCATAATTATCTTTTTATTTGAATTTTTTACTATCTTTTTGGAAAAAAGACTTCCTAAACCTGAGAACAAAAGTATGGAAAAAAGTGTTACAGAAAGCGAATAAAGCGGCCCTCCTAAGAAAACCATAAGTTTTTGTATTAAGACTATTTCAGTTAATATAAAACCAAAACCTATTAAAGAAAAATACAAAAGAATTTTTATAACATAGGAAGAAAAAAAATCAACTTTAATTTTTCTGATAGGATAAATAATAAAGAAAAGACCAAGAATAGCTATTTGTATTATACTGTAGATTATTATCTTTAACCCTATTGGCATTAACATTGAATAAGCCCACTTTTTGCTTTTTTGTTTAAGTAAGTTTGACCATTTATAATATTGAAAGAAAAAAGGAGAATTGTCGGTGGCAGGCTCTATTCTGTACATATACTTCTTATAAAATCTTTTTCTTCCTTCGGGGGAAAGTTTTATCAATTTATAAAACTCATTCTCTTCTTTTCCACTACAGAAAGGATCATAAATAATATAAAATCCCATCTCTTTCGCAAAATTTCTAATATTTTCGACCTCTTTGCTTACAAAGTTTTCTCTTTTTAATAAGATATTGGCCCAACGGTTACCTCTTATAATTAAGAAGTTTTTCCTAACATCTTTTACTCCTAAGTCAGAAAGCGCTGCTATCATAGTAGAGACCATTCTTAAAGTTTCTCTGGGAGGATTAAAAATTATTCTATTTATAGAAATAACACCATTTTTGTTCAAATGATTTAGCATCTGTATTATACCTTCTTTTGTAAACACATAATTTTCACTCATTGCGAATGCCCCACTTGAAAGAGCAGGATAGGAATCAAGTCCACTCATCTGAATTACATCAACCTTCTTCTGAAAGATAGAAAGAAAATGCCTTCCCTCCATTGGAACAAGAATCGTCTTCTTAGCTATATTCCCTGAATATTCTCTGAATACACTCTTAAGAACTTCAACCTTCAAGGGATTTATCTCTACCCCAATTATTCTTCTAACATGATGATATTTAGCTATCCAGAGATCAATCCCACCTCCGAACCCGATGGATACAACACTTTCATATTTTCTTAATTTATAAGGCGATGACTGTAAATAACCACCTAAAAACTTATATTCTTTTATACTCTTATCTACCTTCAAGATACCGGTTGAAGCAATCCCATCTTTAAACATATATCTTAATTCCATATCATTGTTAATGAACTTACTACTAATATCTCCCCCAAAATCCCAGGTTTTTCTTTTAAAAGACCTTGTTATATCCAATCTTTCAATTAAATTCCATTTCGAATATTCAATATCTTTCTTCCCTTTCCACGGAGGTGCCCAATTAAATTCTTCTTTAGAAGGAGGTGGATAAACAAGCATTTTACCTGTTTTAGAAATATCATAGAAAATGTAAAAAACAGAAAGCAAAAATATGAAAAACACAATTGAAATCTTTTTTTTATTAAAAATTAAATAAAATATTAAAGTCAGCAAAAGCACTATTGAAACCAGATGAACTATCTCAGGAGCAGTGAAATAACCAAGAAACAAAAAGACAGATAAACTCCCCAAGCTACCTCCAAAGAGGTCAAAAAAATACAGAACACCTATATCATTAGAATACTTTGTAAAAACGAATGTTAGTATCCTGCCTGCAAAAAAGAATGGAATCGAAAGAAAAAAATAATAAAACAATAGAGAAACCTGATTAGTCCAATCATTAACAAGCATAAGAGGATAGAACCTGATTTTTATTATAAGATAGAAGACAAAAATATTGGAAACCGCCAGATAAAACACATTTCTCGTTAGAAATTTATCCACATTGTCTTTTTCTGAATATTTTAAAGACATATAACTTCCTGCTGCTCCGAACCCTAAAAGAGCTATACTAATTATCATTGAGGAAAAGTGATAAAATGTTAGCACGGAAAAAATTCTTGAATAAATAACCTCTATCGAAAGAACTGAAAAAGAAGTAATAAAAATAATAAAACCTAATAAAAGATTAGTTTTTTTATTCATTCATCTTTACCATTAGCAAAAACTCTCCACGACATACCATTTCTGCTTGTTATTACAACATTTTTAAATTTAAGCCCCTCAAAAATTTTCTCTAATTCTTCCTTTTTAAAAAAGTAAGAACGAGGAGCCACCAATTGATCAAAAACAGTATTAAACTGATATTTAAAAGGGAAATTACTCATATAAGAAAAATACTCACTTAAAGGAAATATCTTACACAATTTATTTGATATTTTACACAAAAAATAAAAAAACTTATTTGTAATCCAAAACCCTACAGCTGGAAGAAATGAGAGGACATAAATAATTTTTGGGGAAAATATCCTCAAAAATTTTCTTATTGGTTCAATTAAGACCCTCACCCAGAAAGTTCCCTCATATCCATATACCCACAGAGATAAGGCCCCTCCTTTTTTCACTCTTTTGTACAATTCCTTTATAGCCTTTTCCCTATAAGGTAAATGTTGAATCACACCAATAGAATATACATAATCAAAAGTCTCTGGAAGAAAAGGCAAAGAATAAATATTACCCTGCAAGATATGGACATTTTTTCTGTCCGCTACATTTCTCTTTGCTTCTTTAACAGCCTTTGATAGATCAATTCCAAAAACAACTTTTGCTCCGAATTCAGATGACATTTTCGCATGAAGACCATTACCGCACCCGGCATCTAGTACAATTTTTTCTTTAAAAAAATTCTCTTTTACAGGATAAATCCAATTTAAAAAATCTTCTTTTTCTTTTTTATAAATATCAGGAAATTTACTCCAGGAAAAACCAAATTTTTCACTTGTTTCTGGATCAAAATCATCTTCAGAAAATACCGGAATCCCATCCTCTATTTTTATAGTTTTCCCGCATTTCTCACATACTAGCACATCTTCCTTATAAATTAAAGGACTTTCACAGACCGAACAAACAATAAAATTTAACAGCTCTCTGTCCACTTTTCTTATTTTTATTTACTGGAAGCTATATTACTTTCATTACCTTCTTTATCTACTACACTAACACCATACACATACTTTTTATCTTTCTCGAAATTCGAATCAACAAATGAAAAGACATTAGCATCTACCTCACCTATCTTTTTAAACACACTTATAGAATTATCTTCTTTACGGTAAACTATGTATTTTGCAATTTCAATTTTATTATCGGCATTCTTTTTATTAGCAGTCCAAATAATCATGTTGAAATAATCTTCCCACAGTGGATTTAACCTGTCTGTTGTAACTTTTGTAACATTAACATTCTCAGGTGGATAAAGCATGGCTGAAACTTCTATTGGTTTCATAGTTAGCAGAAACACTTCTTTTTTATTATCTTCTTTTACAGACTGGGCATACACAAAAAATAAATTATCATTAGCACCACCGGATTTTATATCAGTAAAATAAGGATTAATAATAGGAGTACTTAAAAAATCAAGGACTTTATGCCAATCACCATTCTTATCTTTATAACTGTAGTAAGCATTTTTTAGATTACCCCACGCCCCAACAGCCCATGCAACATAAACTTCTCTCTCTCTTGTTACTGTTATAGTAGGTAAATTTGAAAGACCTCTCTCCTGAGAAACAATTTCAGGCATCTCCCATTTCTTTTTTACAGGATCCCATTTCTCATAAACTATTTCAAAAGAAGAACCTTCTTCATCCATCCAAACTATATGAATTGTTCCATCCTTCTCAACAACAACTCTTGGATGCCCCTGAGCATCACCTGTTGCATTAACAACATCAGGGACAGCCCATCCTTCACCCACTTTTCTATGAGTATAATAGACAGTCATAGCATTATCAGTAGAGGGATTATATTCCGGCCAAACAGCATGAAATTGGCCATCATCTCCCCAAGCAACATAAGCAGATTCCCCTGCAAAGCGTGCAGTTTTTCTTTGTATTTGAATGGGAGAGCCCCATTTCCCATTATCTCTATTAACACCATAAACTTTATAGTTCTCCGTATAGGCAACAATGGAGAGATCCCCATTAGGACTTGATGCAACCCAAGGAAGCCTAAAATTCTTTCCGGGCCATGGCATAGCCTCTTTTATTGCACTCATCTCTCCAGTTGATTTAATTTCCCTAAAAGCAACACTAAAATGAAACCCAGATGTGTTAAAAGTATCCAACCATACTATATAGACATTACCCTTTTCATCTACAGCAAGAGAAGGCTCTCTCGAAGGCCACTTATTGTTAGAAATATTAATTTTTTCAGACCAACCTTCAGCAGTATATTTTCTATAAAAAATATCATTATTTGCCTCAGTTAAATACTCTTCCCACACCACATGAACATTTCCCCATTTATCCACAACCATCCTTGGAGTAATACAATTGTGATCTCCGCCCTCGGACACATTAATAGGAAGCCTCCATGTACCTCCTATTGCCCAAAAGCTTAACATAAATATTGTAATAAATAAAATTAATCTCTTCATAAAAACCTCCTTAAAATTTATAGAAAATTCCAATAATAACTCTAAAATTCCCTCTACCCGTAATAAAACCTGGTTCACTAATCTTATATTTATCATCTTCAATGAGTTTATCGTAAGTGTTATCATCAAGTACCCATAAATATTTCAGGCCATTATACTCAACGAAATAAAGGTTTCCCTCCATTGTTGTGTCTTTAGGCAAACTATAAGTGTAAGTTCCTGACCACTTTGATTTTAGCAAGTAATCCATACCAATAGAAGTAAAGGCTTCTATGTTTGAAGTTATGGATATATTAAAATTTGTACCAAAAGTGAATAAGAAACCGGAACTGCTAGCATCTATAGTTTCGGAATAATCATAGGAATACATTGATTCTGTATTTCTTTTTAATGCATATTTCAAATTTTTCTCTTTCGAAATTCCCCCAAAGTACATCCCCCCTCCTACATCAACTGATAATTTATACATTCCTTCTCTTTCCCATAAAAGATAATTTAGTTTAGTTCTGAGAAAAGTATATTTCTCTGATAAATTAAACATATTAATATTATATTCTGAAGTAAAATCATCTGTTACTTTTTCGGTGTAAGTTCCACTCAAATCATGAGTTCTTGAAGCACGGCTAATATCTAAGCTTAAACCAATTTTGTTATTTATCTTATATAAAAACTCAATTTCAGGAAACAGCATAATTGTCTTAGTAGAGGGAACAGGATTAATCCCTTTATCAATTAAAGATTGAGATATATTCTCAAAATCATTGTTTTTTGTAAGAAAAGTACCCCCACCTATTTTAACTCCAAATCTATTTTCCACTTCTATTCTTTCAGCCATTTCTTTAATTACTTCTTTTTTTCTTACCTTCACCCCTTTTATCTTTTTCCTGTATATCACTATAGTAAACTTCATTTTTTTATTCAAATTCTCAACACAAAAATACTTATAATTATGTCTCTCAACTTCATTTACAATCTGTTTTACATCTAAATGCTTTCCACTTAATATAATTTTATATTGATTCGTAGAAATGAAACCCTCTTTAATTTTTTCAAATCCCAAAAGTGATTTGTTAAGTTTAAAAATCTTTGAAAGTTTACATTCCCATTTTTTTACTGCCTCTCTTTTTTCTTTTTTAACCTCCTTCTTCTCTTCAATTTTTACTTTTTCTTTTCTTTTTTCAACTTTTACTTTAACTTCTTTTGTTTTTTCTTTCTTTATTTCTTTCTTTTCTTTTTTATTTTTTTCACTTTTCTTTTCTTCTTTTTTTACCGGTATATATGATAAAGATTCTATCTTCTTTAAATCTTTAGCTTTCGATAACATCATATACCTACCATTCTGTGGGTTTACCACCAAAATTTTTATCTCCTTTCCTGGATATAGACACTTAAAGCCACTTTTAATTACTAAATCCCTTGGCTTTAACCCCTTTTCAACAATAAATTTTCCTTCCCTGTATTCCTCTATCTCCAAAGGTACCTTCTTGACAAGAATCTTTTTCTTATAAAACTCTGGAACATAAGCAAAAACACTTCCGTTTTCTCTCTGAATAACAGATTCAGAAACAACAACAGCATTATTCTTCTTTAACAAAGTAACAGAAAGGTTTACCTTCATTCCTCCTTTTAGATTATTACCTTCATTATTAAGCGAGAAAACAACTCTATTATCAAGTACTCTCGCCACAATAGCCTTTTTTCTAATTATTTCATCACCTTTTTGAATTTCAACAACAAAGGATTCCCCTTTTTTGAAAGATTCAATCATCTTATAATCAACATTAATATCAAAAAACACTTTTTTCAAATCCTCGATTTCAATAAGAGAATCACCTCGCTTAACATTTTCATTAAGAGTTACCATTATATTTTTCACCACTCCAGAATATTCAGATTTTATTATATAGTTCAAAGCTTCTTCTTTCTTTTTATTCAAAAGCTTTTTATACTTTTCGATATTACTTTTTGCTTGCCTTTCTGCCCTTTTACTCCTAACTTTCCAATGTTCTCTTGCCCGGAGCTTTTTCTCCCACTCTTTAACTTTACCTTCCAATACCTTAATCTCATCTGCAAGAGCATCATCAATAATTATAAGCTCCACTCCTTTACTCACAACATCTCCCACACTTATTTTTATAGCAGTAACTTTACCATCCACAGGAGATGTTACCTTTTGTGTTTCAGGATAAAGGAAAGAATTAAAGTCAACTGTTTTTTCAACCTTTTCCCCTACTAACACATCCGCAAAAACAACTTCTGTTTTCTTACACTTATTTTGAGCAGAGATCGAAAGATTCGGAATAATTAGAAATGTATACAGAGTAATAATAAGCAAAATTTTGTTTTTTGGTTTCATCTTATCTCCTTAAAAAAAATTATCAGATATTATATAAGAATGATATTACCAAGTCAATTAAATTATTTACAAGGAATTACACTTAATTAACAATAACTTTAATTTGATAAAAAAAATTATATTTAATAAAATTACTTATGGGAATAAAGACAAAATTTTACAAATTTTCTGAATACGAGATTAATAAGGAAAAAGAAAAAATTAGTAAATTATCTAAAAATGATTTATCCTCACAATCTTATGAGTGGGCAAAAAAGAATTTATTAGAAAGATTAATAATTTACAATGAAATAAAAAACTCAAATAACCTCCTTCCTAAAACATTTTTTAAGAACTTTAAGTCAGAAGGTGAAATTGAGTCATTTTTAGACAAAAAACTTCAAAAATTGAAAGTGAAAGAATACCCGGAAAAAAAAAGAGATTATCAAAAGAAACTACTCTATCTTCTCATAAAACCATCGGGCCCTGCTTGTAACATGAGATGTGAGTACTGCTTTTATCTGGAAAAAAGTTCTTTTTTTAAACAAGCTCACCCGAGGATGAAAATTAACATTCTCTACGAATTGCTCTTTCAGGCTATAAATCAAGGCGAAGACAGTCTTTATTTCGGCTGGCAGGGAGGGGAGCCAACATTAATGGGCATTGAATTTTTTAAAAGAGCGGTTGAATTTCAGGAAATATTCGGAGGAAATAAATTTATTGTGAACACGCTTCAGACAAATGGAACATTACTTAACAAAAAATGGGCTAAATTTTTGAAAGAAAAAAAATTTTTAGTCGGAATTTCACTTGATGGTCCGTCTCATGTCCACGATAAATACAGAAAAACAATTTCGGGAAAAGGCTCATTTTCTAAAATAAAACAAAGTACAGAACTCCTGTTAGAAGAGAAGGTAAATGTTAATATATTGGCCACGGTTAATAGCTATTCAGTAAATTTCCCTGAGGAGATTTACAAATTTTTAAAATCATTGGGAATAAAGTATATTCAATTTATTCCAATATTAGAGAGAGAACCCGGAAGCGACAAACTTACAAATTTTTCTGTTTCTCCGGAAAAATATGGAGATTTCTTAAATAAAATTTTTGATATGTGGTACGAAGATTTCAAAAAGGGAACTCCAATATCAATCAGATTTTTTTATTCCATTTTATTAAGACTCATAGGAAAAAAATCTCCCGACTGTGAACTTCAAAAGGAATGCGGTTCATACCTTGTTGTGGAGTATAATGGTAATGTTTACTCATGTGATTTTTTTGTGGATAAGAATCACTTCTTGGGGAATATAAATAAAGACAAACTAATAGATATGCTTAATTCAGAAAAACAGATTTCATTCGGCAAAAATAAAGCAAAATTAAATAAAAAATGTCTTACCTGCAAGTGGCTTGAATTTTGCTATGGGGGGTGTCCAAAAAACAGAACAAACCTTTCTGATCCTTCCTCATTGAATATTCTTTGTCCTGCATATAAAAAATTTTTCGAACATTCATTTGAAAGGTTGAAAAATGTCGCTGAGAATCTATCTATTTAAGATATCTCCAGAATCTGAACTCTTTTGCTTTAGGCTCGGTTCTTGCCTCTAACATTATTTTTTCAATTTTTTTGACAATCTCCGGATATTTATCAGATAAATTCACTTTTTCTCCTACATCTTCCTCAAGGTTGTAAAGCTCTGTGGGAGCATCAGGATTTTTCCTCAAATTCTTTTTAATACCTTTCCATTTACCCATTCTAACGGCAATCTGTCCACCATATCCGGCAAAATCCCAGAATAAATACTCGTGATTCTTTTGCTCTTTCTCCCTTCCAGTAAGTATGGGTAGGAAGCTAATTCCACCTGTGTTTTTTGGTGCACTCACTCCTGCTACTTCTGCAAGGGTTGCCATTATGTCATAATGGGCAAAAGGTTTATGTGTTAAAGTTGAGGGTTTAATCTTTCCCGGCCATCTTACAATCATGGGAACTCTTATACCGCCTTCATATACAAAGCCTTTATATCCTCTCAATGGCCCGAGACTTTTGAAAAATTCATAATCCACCTGCTTTTTCAAATATGTTGTTCCATTGTCTGATGTGAAAAAGATTATTGTATTATCAGCAATGCCCAATTTATCAAGTAATTTTACCAATCTTCCCACTTGATAATCCAAGAATGTAATCATTGCTGCATAAGTTGCCCTTGGATTTGGATTCGGAAGATATGATCTTCCTTTATAAGGAGGATCCTCCCACTTACCCTTGTACATTTTAACAAACTTTTCAGGTGCCTGAAGCGGAAGATGGGGAAGAACTGTTGCATAATATAGAAAAAATGGGTTATTTTTATTCTCTTTTACAAATTTGAGAGCTTCATTGGCAATCAGTTGAGGAGCGTATTGCTCTCCAGTAAGTCCCCGTGTGTTCCCCTTTAAATACACTTTCTTCTCATTATCTATAAGGTACCGTGGATATAAATTATGGGCATGACGCTGACAATTGTACCCAAAAAATCTATCAAAACCCTGTTTTAGCGGATTTCCGGAACTTTTAACTCTTCCCAATCCCCATTTCCCGAAAACACCTGTTTTGTAACCCGCTTTTTTTAACATCTCGGAAATTGTAATTTCCTCGGATGGGAGAGGATATTGTCCCATGTATGAATCCCAGCTTCCCACTTTATAATTGTCTCTGACAACAGCGTGTCCTGAATGCTTTCCTGTTAAAAGTACACACCTTGAAGGTGCACAGACAGGAGCTCCTGCATAGTAGTTCGTGAATTTCATACCTTCAGATGCAAGTTTATCAATATTAGGAGTTTTAATCTTTTTTTGCCCGTAAGAACCAAGCTCTCCGTATCCAAGATCATCAGCCATTATGAAAATTATATTAGGTTTTTTTCCGGAGAAATTACCTTTCTTCTTAAAAGCATCATATCCGGAAAGAGCAAGTCCTCCTACTCCGAGACCAACACTTTTTAAAAATTCCCTTCTTTTCATAATACTTATGTTAATAGGAAAGTGTTCTAATTGTCAACATAAAGACTTGATTTTTTCTTTTTCGTATGATTATAATTTTTTATACAAATGAATGATTTCTTTTATTAACATAAAATATAATAAACTAATTTATCGTAGGAGGAAATATGAAAATTAGTAAGAGCTTGAATATCTACCAGAAGATTGTTATTGTGATGCTTATAATCGGGTTACTTCCTATCTTTACAGCTCTTTTGGTAGTAAAATCAAGGACCACGAAAATGATAACCGATCAGGCTATTGTAAGCTTGGAAGCTCTTCAGAGAACAAAAGCAATTGACATTGAAAATAATGTTAATGGGTTGATAGAAAAAGCTGTTGGTTCGGCAACATTAAATATGATTTTAAGAGCAGAGAAGAAATTGACTGAATACCATAAGAAAATGAATATAGCGGAGAATGAACCTTTTATAGTTGATACCCCTGAATACAAGAGTATATATAACTCAATTGATCGAGAATTGAGAGACTTTGCAAAATATATGGGTTTTGAAGAGCTCTTTATTATTTGTGCATCTCACGGTCATGTTATGTTTTCTCTTGATAAAAATGATGATCTGGGAACAAATTTAGGTTACGGAAAGTATAAAAATTCAGGGTTAGCAAAATTGTGGAAGAAAGTTGTAAAAACAGGTAAAGTGGCAATTGTAGATTTTGAGCCGTATCCTCCATTAAATAATAAACAAACTGCATTTGTTGGAGCTCCAATAAAAAATAATAAGGGAAAAATCATAGGTATTTTAGCGCTTACACTTCCGTATCAAGAATATATGAAAACAGTAAATATCAGGGAAGGTCTTGGAAAAACCGGTGAATCATATATCGTTGGAATTGGTAGTGATGGTAAGACATATTTAAGAAGCAATCGAATAGTTAAAAAAGGTAAAATAGGAGATCCCAAAACTGATGCTGTTATTAAAAAATGTCTGTTTGAAGGGAAATCAGGAATAGAGGAAAAGATAGGGTCCACCGGCAACAGGGAAATAGTGGCATACAACAAATTAAATATAAAAGGACTAAATTGGGGGCTTTTTACAACAATAAAAAAAGATGAGCTTCTCTCCCCCGTATATAAAATGAGAAATATCCTGATACTTTTTAACATAGTCAGTATTGCTCTGATTATTTTATTCAGCATCCTTTTCGGGAAACAACTTGTAAAACCAATAAAGACAATGATAACGAGAGTTAAAGACCTTTCAGAAGGAGAGGCTGATCTTACAAAGAGAGTAAGAGCAGAAAACAATGATGAACTCGGAGAATTAGCAAATTGGTTTAATAAATTTATAGAAAGAATTCAGGGAATAATAATAGAAGTGAAATCAAATACGTCATCCGTATCGTCTGCATCAACAGAATTATCATCAACATCTGAAGAATTAACAGCGACAACAGAGGAACAGAATGCCCAATCTGCATCAGTTGCATCCGCAATGGAAGAACTCACCGCTACAATCGAAGATAATCAGAGAATGGTGGAGCAGGCACAAAAAAATGTTGAAAATATGGAGAATGTAATAAATGATACTTCGGGAACTATAATGCAAATTCTAAATTCAATAACAGATATATCAAGTAAATTTGAAAACTTAGCAAATCAAATTAATGAATTCGGGGAATCTGCCAAAGGAATAGGAGAAATACTTTCAGTGATTACCGATATTGCAGATCAAACAAATCTGCTGGCTTTGAATGCTGCCATAGAAGCCGCGAGAGCTGGAGAAGCCGGAAGGGGTTTTGCAGTGGTTGCCGATGAGATAAGAAAGCTTGCGGAAAGAACCTCAAAGTCAATTAAGGAAATTGAGGAAATAACAAATAAAATTCAAAGTGGAGCTGGAAACGCTGTGGGTGCTATGGAAGTATCGCTTAAAGAAGTTTTGAAAGGGCAGGAACTTGCGCAAAATGGAAGAACCATGTTAGAAAGAGTAATTGAGGAATCAAGAAAAGTTCAGGAAATAACAATGGCAGTGTCAACAGCTACGACAGAGCAAGCAGCAACAGTAAAGGAAGTTAATGCAAATATACAACACATAGCTCAAGCTGCAGAACAATCCAAAATTGCAATTTCTCAAATAGCAACCACTTCTAACGACCTTGCTTTACAGGCAGAGAGATTAAAAGAGTTAGTGGATAAATTTAAAACAGAGTAAAACTTAACCTAAAGTAAAATACCTGCAATAGAAGCTGTTAGCATTGTAGCTAAGAATCCTGCAATTAGTGATTTGAAGGCTAATTTTGAAACGATACTCTTATGGGAAGGTGCAATTGTTCCAATTCCTCCGATCAAAATTCCCATACTTCCAAAGTTCGCAAAACCACAAAGAGCATATGTTGTAATATAAATTGTTCTTTGTGATAGAGCACCTGTGGAAATTATTGTTTTAAGCTTCAAATATGATAAAAATTCATTGAAAATCGTTTTAACCCCTATGAGCTTTCCAACATCAAGAGTTTCAGAAGAAGGGATACCAATTAAAAAGGCAAAAGGAGAAAAAATATATCCTAAAAGTTTTTCGAGTGTAATTCCTGAAAGCCCTATCAAATCATTAAAAAGATAAATGAGAGAAATAAAAGCTATAAGCATTGCCCCTACTTCAAGTGAAAGTTTGAGCCCATTGGAAGTTCCGGTTGCGACAGCTTCAACAATACTTGCTCCGCCTTTATCAACCTTTATGTTATCCAGAGGATCATCATCTCTTTCTTCAGTATCAGGAATCATGATCTTTGAAATCAAAATTGCAGCCGGTGCACTCATAACAGAAGCTGTTAAAAGATGTCCTGCCTTTGCACCAAAGCTGACATAGGCAGCCATAACACTTCCTGCGATAGTGGACATAAAGGTAGCCATTATAGTGAAAAGCCTTGATTCATTCATATTTTCAATGTACTTTTTTACCCCTGTAAGAGCCTCTATCCCCATGAATATTAAAAGGGAAGAGGTAAAAGCTTCAACACCTGTTATTCCCATCGAATGGTAAAAAAGTTTTGCGAAGAGTCTGACAAGGAATTGTATTATTCCGAGGTAGACCAATAGAGCCATAAGAGCGGACACAAAAATAATAAGTGGTAAAACTTGAAAGGCGACTTGAGCTCCCATACTTTGAGAATCAACAAGGTTTCCAAAGAGAAATTTTGCTCCATAATTGCTGTAATTTAAAAGCACCAAAAAACCTTTATTCACTCCTTCAAAGATTCTAACACCTATTGCTGTCTTAAGCATGAAAATTGCAATTGCAAACTGAATAATAAGACCAATTAAAACCACTCGGTAATTTATTTTTTTTCTATCCTTTGAAAGTAAAAATGCAATTAGAAGAAAGACAAAAATACCAAGTGCAGCCTGCACTTTTAACATTTCAATCCTCCTTTATTTTTTTAGAATTCCACAATTCAAAAATTCCAAAGAATTTCATATCCTCTTAATTCCTTCATTTTTCATTCCTTAGACTCACTTTTTCAAGAAAATAGTATTCACCCGAAGGATATATCTCTATATTTTTAACCTTTTTTGAATAAACAACAATATTATTCGCAAACCAGAGAGGGATAAAGGGGATATCCTTTGAAACCAAATATTCTACTTTTCTGTATGTTTTTTTCAAAAGTTCAAAATCATAGATTTCAGATGCTTTATCAAGAAGTGAATCAACTTCCGGATTTGAATAGTGAGCCCTGTTTGCTCCGTAAGGAGGAATAAATTTGGAATGAGAGGTATAAATGTAAATATCCGGAGAAAGTATACCAACCCAGGCAAGAGGATAGATCTGAAAATTTCCCTTTACTATGTCCCTGTAAAAAGTTGAAAATTCATAGATTTTTATTTTAACATTTATACCTATTTTACTCCAGTAATATTTCAAGGCTACAGCAAGCCTTTTTGATACCTTTTTATTAGCACACTTGAATTCAAGAGAAATATTATTAAAACCAGCCTTTCGCAAATAATACTTCGCTTTTTTTAAATCAAAATCAAATTTTTTTAGATTTTCAGAGTATGCCCAATGCTCGGGAGGTAAAAGCCCGTATGCCCTTCTTGCATGACCTTTCATAATAAACTTTATTAACTCTTTATAGTTTATGGAATAGCTTAAAGCTTTTCTTAAATTAGAATTTCTCAAATATTTATCATTTAAATTAAGCCCGAGATAATACATTGTATTTCCCGGAGTACTTTTTATTATAATACTCTTATTTATTATAATACTCTTAATCCCCTTTAATGATTTTACAAAATCCGGAGGGATACAATTTACAGCGAGATCAGCCTCACCTTTCTTAAAAGTTAAAACTCTTGTTATCGGATCCTTTATAATTTTAATTCTAAGCTTTTTAACAGATGGCATCCCTCTGAAATAGCTCGAAAAAGCCTTAAAAAAGAGAACATTATGTTCTCTCCCTTCAAAAACAAAAGGGCCTGTCCCTATAGGCTCTTTTGAAATCTCTTTTTCTGCTCCGAATGGTATAATACCTATTACAAGATTATATAAAAGTGAAGAATCAGGAAATTTTAATTCAAAAATCAGTTTATACTTTCCCAAGATATCAATTCTTTTTATACTTTTAAAAGCTCCCTTCCTCAAAGATTTGAAATCAGAAGAGAGGAGAGTATCAAATGTCCACTTTACATCTTTTGAAGTAAGCTCTTTTCCATTATGAAAATACACACCCTTTTTTAATACGAATAATATTTTAGTAGGAGAGATAAATTCATAATTTTCAAGCAAATCCTTTTCAATATAAAAATTCTTGGTTTTTCTGAAAAGACCATTATAAATAAGTTGATGTATTCTTTGTGAGGCCTGGTCAGTACCAATCCTCGGATCAAGATTCATAGGATTTGAATCAATTATCATTCTCAAACTTTCCGAATTTCCAAAAGATGAAAAGATGAATAATAGAATTAATAAAAAAAAGTTTTTCTTTCCAAAAATTGGCATCTTTTAATATATTTGTTTTAAAAGAGCAAGTCAATATCCTGATTGTGATTGTAAGAAAGAGAAAATTTAATTATAATTATTATATGGATACAAATTTTGTTCTACTGCTTATATCTGTAATAATACTTATAGGATACTTTGCGGAATGGGTTTTTGAAAGATTCTCTATACCTGATACACTTATTCTCCTACT
>JAMOVU010000079.1 GCA_027067555.1 Candidatus Aminicenantota bacterium
AATGCCGTAAATCGGGTTTACTTTAATTCTTACGACTTCATTTATTACTTTACCCGTCTTTGAATCCACAACAATAATTCTTTTTTTCTCAGGGTTTTTATCTCTTCTCCTCCACTCAATCTTTGCAAGTACAGCATCGGCTTTTTTATCCACATAAACAACAGCTCTGTGATTTCCTAATTTAAGATTATCCCATCTTTTCACAATCGTTTCTTCGGAGTGAGCATTGATATAAAGAGTAAGAGAAAGAATAAAAAATATAATAATTTTGATTTTTTTCATATTTCACCTCTTTTTCAATAAATGATATATTTTATCCGATAGTTAATAAAATGAAAAATTTTTTATAAACTTTCTTTTTTATAACCTCCTCCACTAACCATTGACTTTAAGGTGTAATAATTATAAAATTTCAGATGAAATTAAAACCATATCTTATGTTTTTGGCAGGGTGGCTGGTTCCCGGCTTGGGTCATCTGCTTTTGAAAAAATATAAGAGAGCGGCTATATTTTTTGTTTCTATCTTACTTATGTTTTTGGCCGGAATTATAACTCACGGTAGATTTTTTGAAGATACAGGAGGAAATCCTCTTGCCCTTTTGGCTTATTTCGGAGATATTGGAAATGGAATTTTATTTATAATAGCTAAGAAATTTTCTCTGTTAAACATAGATTTTTCAGCGATAACTTTTGAGTATGGAACTGCATACCTTGCAACTTCAGGTTTTCTAAATTTTATGGTAGCGATAAATGCTTATGATATAGCAAAAGGGAAAAGAAAATGATATTTAAGAGTCATCTTTTTTCAATGATATTTTATGCTCTGATTGTTTCAATAGTTTTTTCTTTTTTAAAGGAAGATAATGCAAAAAACAGATTGAAATACGGACTTGTGCTTTTTTTCTCCTTTCTCCTGGGAGCCATTCTTTTTGGGTGGGTAATGTACTTTATTAGATGAGGAAAGTTTTTCTTTTTCTTATTATCATTTATTTAATTGTTATTTATTATTTTTCATCCATTCCCGTACCGAAACCTTTAAGAGACAAACCTGATATTTTATTGCATTTTTTGGAATACGGAGGACTCGGAACACTTTTCTTTTTTTATTATTCTGATTTTTTCAGAAAGAAGATAGAGCTTCCTGTTTTGTTTTTTATTCTCTCTTTTACTCTTCTTTATGCGATTTCGGATGAATTTCATCAGAGTTTTGTGCCCGGAAGAACCCCCAGTGTAAAAGATGTTATTGTGGATTTTGTTGGGGCTTCTTTTTTTTTAATTATATTTAACTTAAGGACTGAAAATGAATGAAATATTTTCCCGTCAAATTTTGATGCTTCCCGATAAATGTCAGGAAAAATTAAAAAAAGCGGTTCTTTTGGTTGCAGGAGTGGGAGGGCTTGGTTCAGTAGCTTCAGAACTTCTTGTGAGAGTTGGAATAGGAAAGCTTTATATTGTGGATAAAGGTGTGATTGATCTTCCTGATCTTAACAGGCAAATTCACTATACAATGGAAGATTTGGGGAAAAAGAAAGTTGAGATAGCTGAAAAAAAACTTTCGAAAATTAACAATTTTACTAAAATTATTTCCATAGACTCGGAAGTAGATGAGAATTTTAAACTTCCTTCTGATATTGTCGGAATAATGGATTGTTTTGATAATCTTAAAGCAAGGTACATTATTGATGATTTGATAAAGGGGACAAATATCTTTCTTGTGCACGGTGCAATAAGGGAGTTTTACGGACAGGTGACAACAATAATCCCAGAAAAAACCAAAACCTTAAGGGAAATACTTAAAAATATCCCTGATAAGGATGAACCGATTCCCGTAATTGCTCCGACTCCATCTGTTGTTGCCTCTATTCAGGTGATGGAAGCTGTGAAACTTTTGTGCAACTTTGAAGATGTCCTTTTAAATAAAATTTTATTTATTGACCTTAAAGATTATACCTTTGAAATGGTCAAATTGTAAAAAGAACAGAAAGGTACTTATTCTTTATTTTTTAAAAGAATTCTTCCGTCACGGGGAGCCAATGTTATGCTATTGACAGCTTCGCCGGTATTAATTTCTGGGACCTGCATTCCCTTTATCAAATAATATGTATTGCCAAGAGAAATGGTTACCTGCTGATTTGTAGGATTACAAATAACAATTCCCTTCTGATACTCTCTCTCCCACACCCATCCGTCCCCGGCTCTTAAGATTTTTTCCGCATCCTTTAATGGTAATCCCAGATATCCCCTTTTTTTTCCGGCATTATCATACTCATCAAACCACATTAATCCCAACCCCCCGTGTCCATTGGTATTAATCTCATAAGAAAAGTAGCCATCTCCCAAAAGGGCGGTGGTCAAACCATATCGCATTCTTTGATAGTTGGGTTTCCA
>JAMOVU010000080.1 GCA_027067555.1 Candidatus Aminicenantota bacterium
CTTTTTCATAAGCTTAAATATCTCTTTATACTTACCATCAATGTGCTTATGAATCCACTCTACTTCTTCGGCAACTTTTCTCTTCTGATGGGAAAGTTTTCCGAAAACATGGGGTTCTCCCGGCATTACAACAAACTTAACCTCTTTGCCAAGCTGCTCCATTGTCCTGTAAAATTCCCAACCTTGTTCTGTAGGAACATTTGTATCCTTATCCCCAAAGAAAATCAACACAGGAGTGTTTACCTTTTTTAATTTAAAAAGAGGAGATTTTTTTATATACAGGTTCAAATCCTCATAATACGGTTTTCCGAAATATAAATTATCAAACTGAACTCCAAACTTGCAATTGCCCCAATCTGAAATCCAGTTAACATCACCGGCTCCCGGAATTGCAAATTTAAAATCTCTTTCCAAAATAGTGGCTATTGTAAGAATAGCACCATTACTCCATCCCATAACTCCCAGATTTTTCTCATCCACATTATAATTTTTAAGCACATAATCAAGTCCGGAAAGTATATCCGGAACCTCCAATTCATAGTACCTTCCAACAATGGATTCTGCAAATTCAAGGCCATAGTTTGAACCACCCCAATAATTCACGAATAATGTAAAAAAGCCATCTCCGGAAAGAGCTTGAGGATAATATCCCCAGGAGTTTCTAAAAGAATCCTTTGTATATGCATAGGGGCCTCCATGAAAAGTTAATACCAGCGGATATTTTTTATTGGGATCATAGTTTGCGGGGAAAACCAATATTCCTTCAACCTCTCTGTTATTCTCAGACTTATAGTGAAGGATTTCCCTTTTACCCAATTTCACATTTTTTATCCATTTATTGGGAAGATAAAGCTTCTTAGGATTCTTAAATTTCCCGCTTTTTGTGATTTCTGCAATATAAACTTTGTGCGGTTTGTCCATTCTTGATGCAATAAAGAGAAGCTTTTTACCATCCGGTGAAATTGTAAAATAATCTATGTTTTTCCATATTCCATCCTTAATCACTATTCTCTTTTTAACATCAAAAGATTTGTTAACATGAAGTATCACAGGATAATTCCAAACCCCTTTTGCCAGCATGGTGAATATTTTTCCATTCTTAAAGTAAACACTCTTTGAATAAAAACCGCCAAGGCCCCAATCCCAGTTTAACTCTATCTTTTTAATTTTGTTCTCCTTTACAAAGTACGCATAAAGGAGAGGATAACCGGGACCTCTTTTTTCCTCATAATTTGATTTGTTTTCCTTCATTAAAATAATATTCTCTTTTATCCAATCAAAGTCATAGGGCTGAAAAAACTTATCCTCTTTAAAAACTTGCTTCGTATCTCCAGTCTTTATATTATAAATAAAATATTTCTGATAATACCTTGCATCAACAGTATACTTTGGAGAGTCAATTTCAGAGGTTAAAACAAAGTTTCCGGATGGAGAAATTACAAATTCACCTATTCTGCTTTTATTATAACTAATCCTTTTGCATTTTTTTGTCTTAATATTGAGAGAAAATAATCTTACAGGATAAAATTCCTTAATATCTTCAACCACAAAAGCAGTATCCTTTTCCCTCTTTTTCTTTCGCTCGAGAAATCCCTTTTTCTCTCTTGCCGTGAATATAATAGTTGAATTATCTTTCCATTTGAAAGAATTTATACCTTCCGAATAATTACTAACTTTAATAGGATCTCCCCCGGGAAGTTCAATCATAAAAATTTCACTCTTCTTATTTCTTGTTGAGATAAATGCTATTTTACTTGAATCAGGAGAAATCTGGGGAGAAAAATTACTCCCTTTTCTTGTAAGCTGAATAATCTTTTTAAAATCCGGAGTTGCATAAAAGACTTGTGTAACCCATCTATCCTTCTTTTTATCGGCATACCTTTTTGTAAACACAACAAAAGTTCCATTAGGAGCATACTTCAAATCAGAAATAGTCTGATACTTAAAAATATCGCTATATTTGAAAACATTGGAAGCAAATAAAAAACTACCAATTATAAAGACACATAAAATAAGGATAAAAAACTTTTTTCTATTCATTTTTTCCTCCTTTATTTAATGCTTTTTAAAACAGATTTTGCAATCCGGGCATTTTTACTGTCAGGATCCATCTCAATGAATTTTGTAAGATACTCTTTTGCTTTTTGCATATCCCCCAGGCCAAGATATATAATTCCCAATTGATAATAGGCATCAGAATAATTGGGGTCTAATTCTATTACCTTTTCCATAATCTTTTTTGCACTCTTATTATCACCCAAATTTATATAACAAACCCCGAAATTATAATAAGTATCAGCATCACTATCTCCTTTTTCCACTGCTTTTTTATAATACTCAATAGCTTTGGAAAAATCACCTTTTTTTGCGTAAAGGGTCCCCAGTTTTTGCAATGAGAATGTAAAATCAGGCTTTACTTCAAGAGATTTCTGGTAATATTCTATTGCCTTATCCGTATTCTTTAATCTTTCATAGCTTAAAGCAATGTAAAAATAATAAACAGGATTTTTAGGCTCTTTTTCCTTTAATTTTGTAAATTTTTCAATAGCATCCTTATATTTCCCATTTTCGAAAGTATCCAAAGCTTTTTTCACTTCATTTTCAGGTAAAGCAGCTTCTTCCACTGGTTCAAGAGAAGTACTTACATTAACCGTTTCCGAAATTCCGACTCTAACAACCCTTCTTTTGGGCAAAAACCCCTTTTTCTCATAGGTAATTGAGTATACTCCCGGCTGAAGTCCACTTTTGTAAAAGCTTCCTTTTTTATCTGTAAAAACAGTATACTTAAGATTCTTAACTTTAAGAGACTCTATAGTAATTTTAACTTTTTCTATTTTCTTACCACTTTTTGAATCTGAGATCTCACCTCTAACAGCACTTAAAACTCCTCCGAATAAAATTCCACTAATTATAAATAATAAAAAGAAAAGATTTGCTTTTCTCATTTTACCTCCTTTTTCTCTTTTATTTTTTTTGCTCTATTCCAATAAATGCGCGCTTTATCCCTTTCTCCGAGAGAATAATAAATAGCGCCGAGTTTATTGTTTATATCAACAGTGTCTCCATATTTTCTGAGTTTTTCAAAAAAGAGAGCAGCTTTTTTTAAATGATTTAATTTTAAATAAGAATTAGCTAAAAGAGCGAGAGAAGGATAATCTTTTTTACCTTTTTTTTCAAAGAGCTCAATAACTTTTTTATAATTCCCTGATAAATAATAAGCTTTACCATAAACGGCAGACATTCCTTCTGTTCTAAATTCAGGCGGTATTTTTTCTAAAATAGAAATTGCCTTTTTAACTTCCTTATTATTAAGATACTCTTCTCCCAAAAAAAACATATATTTAAAAAGATTAAAATCTTTGTCATCCTTTTCAAATATCAGCGGTTTTTTATTTACATACGGGATCACGGCAAAATCCTTAGAACTAAATTCTGCTTTACCGCTCAAAACCTTTACATAATACCCTCCCCATTGAAAACTTTTAAGTGGTGTTTTAAACATATAATAATTGTTTCCCAATCTTTCAACAGATAAATTAAAATTCTTTTTATTGTCTTTATTAATAAGGGTAACAAAGGGTTTGTTCCTTGATTTAACAATACCGATGAGTTCATCCTCCTTTGAGAAAATCATCCGAGGATCTGCAACAATTTTCAAATCTTCAAATTGGTATGGAGAGAGGCCCTTTCTCTTAAAAACATATTTAAAGCCCAAGCAAAAAATGGGCTCTCCTTGATTAACAACTCCTTCTTTACTGAGATACTCTTTTGAAGTTTCATTATAAAATAACACTTTTACTTTAATCTTTTCTTTTGGAATAATTGGAACAAAACCGCTAAAAATAATCCCTTTTTCATCTATGTCCTGTTTTCTCTTTGAATTTACTTTTAGATTAATCTTATTGGTTTTTTCTAATAACAATTTTCCTTTTAAGCTTTCCACTCTTACTATGATTTGAAGTTTTGCAAAATAGGAGTTTTCATCCATCCTTTTAAAACCAATATGATCCGGAATAATTGAATAACTTATAAAATCAAATCCTGCTTTTTCATTTTTAGAAAAGTGAAATTTTCCAAAAATTTCTTTAAAACTATACTCTACTTCCACAATTCCGCTTTGAGGAGCAAAAATAGAGAGATAAGATTTATTAACTTTTTCCTCAGGAATCGAGAATATTTTAGCTATTACCCTACCGGAAGAACTATTGGGGATATTGTAAAGAGGAGAACCCTCCATTGGAATTACAGATAGACTTGCCTGTGCCAATTCAGGAAAATCCATCTTTACCAACCTGAAAGCTTCCTGTCTTGATTTTGCATGATTAATAAATGATGGGGTCAAGAGATCAAAAGTACTTTGTACCCCCGGGTAAAAAAGTTTATAATCCCCCATATCAGATGGCTTATAAAATAATATATTCATAAAGGGAGGAAGCCCTGTTTTAGGATCATCATTTTTGTAAATCCACAATTCACAGGAAACTATTTTTTCATATCCTCTGTATCTTTTTACTTCCAATGGTTTTCCCAGATAAATATAAATTCTCCCTCTATCAGAATTAATTCCACCTAACCTATCTTTTGCATATCTTACTCTCTTAAAATACTCCTCTTTGTATTCATTTACAATAGTTTCAGGATTTGGATCTCTCGCTTTCCAGAAATATTCGATAAATTTCCTTTTTTCTTCTTCTGTTTTTAGGGATTTATAAACTTTTATTTCTGCCTTTGTGATAATAGGTTTTACACTTTCAAGCCATTTATCCTTTGAATAAAGAAGACTTATAAAAAAAATTAAGATTATAAAGACTAATAATTTTCGCTGTTTCATTAAAAAGAATACCATAAAATAAAAAGCAGGAGAAGGTCGCCCTTCTCCTGCTTTTATTTGTTATTATTTTTTTTAGAAGAAGAATCTGATTCCTGCTCTGAACCCTCGTGGATAGTTTAATCCTGTTACATTTTCAAAGTTTGGACCTGCAACAGTGTAAACTCTTGTAGCAACACCGGTATTGAATACATTAAATATATCAACAATAAGTCCTGCTCTGAAGTTCTCTCCGAATCTGAATATCTTTTCTATTCTTAAATCAAGATTTTTCTGAGTGGGCAATCTTCTTGAGCCTCTTGGTTCTGTAAAAATATATCTACCGCCCTGGTTTAAGTAAACTCTCAATCTTCGCGTATAAGTATTACCCGAAATATACGAGAAGTAGAAATTAAAGCTAATATCAAGAGGTAAAATCACAGTTCCCTGTAATTTTAACATGTGTGTGGGATCATAGGTAAGATGTCCTTCTGCATTAATCTGATAGTTAGGATCTTTAAAAACACTTGATTGTCCAACATTTGATCCTGTACCACCCCAGAAATTATTATCATAATTACCAGTAGCTTTTCCATATACATACGATGCCAACAACTGCCACCTATTGGAAAATCTTTTGTTCAAAACCACTTCAAAACCATCATATTCCCTATAAGGTGTAAAACCCACTACTGGATATGCTCCTTTTTTGGGGTTTGTAATTATGTATTTATCAGATCCAGGATTTGTTTCATTCCAAACTGTATATTCCTGTCCATTATAGGGATCCGTTACCGTGGTTTGGGTAAATATTCCTGTATAGTTTACAGCATCAATAAGATCCTTATTTTCTCTATGGATATAAGTTAAGCTTATGGAAACATCTTTCATAATTTCTCTTTCAAGACCAACTGTGTACTGATTCATGTAGGGGTGTTTTATATTTTCATCAATTGAATATGTTTGCTCGTAGGGCCATCTAAGTAATTCTATTAATTGACCGTATTGGGGAACATAATATAAGACAAAGTCAGAGTGATTGGGATCAAGATTGTAAAAGTAAGCGGAAAAGATACCTTCGTAAAATTTTCCATAATGAGCTTTTAATGCTGTTGAGTGATCTCCAAAAACATCGTATGTAATACCAATTCTCGGAGCAACACCTGTGGGTTTGTATACAGTTTTATCAATATGCTTTAAATATCCTCTGTATACATTAACTCTAACACCAGGGTTAATAGTCAAATTATCAGTTACACTCCATGAATCCTGAGCATAGAAGGATACTCTTGAAGTATCAGCATCTATATCATATCCTTCATAACCATAAGCAAGATATGGTTGACCATTGTAATCTGCATAAGCAATACCACCACCATTATACCCGAATCTGTTTCTTGTCCAGTTTTTCTCAATTTCAACACCAAATTTGAAATCATGGGAGCCTTTAATAAAATCATCAGCATGGTGAGATACTGAAGCATTAACCTGATAATGCGATCTATCAGCCAAGAAATAGTATGTAGCATTAACAGTTCTCATACCAGTTGCCACATCAATGTGTCCTGATAGGTCTCTTCCTCCCTCAGGCTCAAGATAATAGTATCCTACATATCCTGCAAACTTTGTTTCCATAAAGGTATTATCAGAGAAAATGTGCAAATAACTAAAATTCCAAACTTTTTCAGGAGATGTTTGAGTAACAGTTGCTTCAGGGCTTGTGAGTGCCCCGGCACCCCTGTTTATTCCATCATAATGATCATATTCAAAGAAAGCCTGTAATCTGTTATCCCTGTTCGGCTGATAGGTTAATTTTATAAAGCTTCTCGGCTGTTTATAATCAACCGGCTCAGGAAAACCAGCAGGATATCTTTTAGTTCTATAATACTGCAAACCTAAGAAGAACCAAAGTTTATCTTTTATAATAGGACCACCTAAATGAAAGTTAGCATCTATAAAACCTCTTTTTGCAGGCTGAAGATCCGGGTCATCACTATTAGAACCATTCCATGAATCGCTCTGGTATAAAAGTTCAAAATGCCCTTTGAATTCATTTCCTCCTGATTTTGTAACAGTGTTAAGAATAGCACCGGTAAAACCTCCGTACTCTGCAGGAAGTCCTACTCCCATTACTTTTGCCTCTTCGATCACATTATAATCAAGAAAGACCCACGCGGTTCCTCCTTCCGGGTCAGATACATCAACACCATCCACCTGATAAGAAACTCCTGAATATGCAGCTCCTCCGAATGCACTACTATTATTTACACCGGGAGCCAGGTTAACAATATTTGTTACAAATTGGCTATTTGGAATATTCTGCAACAATTCCTTCGTCAAGTTTGTAGATGCGGTCGAAGAATCCTTAACATCAACCAATGGTGGCTTGGCAATTACCTCAATTGACTCTTTTAATTCTCCAATCGTTAGCTTCAAATCAACAGTTAAAGTCATCCCAACATGTAATCTCATCCCGCTTCTTTTCGCAGGAGTAAAACCTTCAAGAGAAGCTTCCACATCATACTCTCCCGGAGGAAGAGCAACAAACCTGAATTTCCCTTCATTGTTTGTAATTGTGGTAAGTTTACCCTGAACTAAAGCTTTTGAAGTAATAGTTACAGTAGCACCCGGTACAGCTTTTCCTTCCTGATCAACTACTTTTCCCTGAATAGCACCGGTTTCTCTTGATTGTGAAAAAACAAAAGCTGAAACGAATAGGAAAGCTATTGCTAAAACCAATAGCTTTCTTGCAGTTTTATGCATAAACACCTCCTTTTAAAATTCCTCCGAAAAAAAGAAGTTCAAATTTTGTTCCAAATTGAAAATCATTATTTAATAAAGCTAAAGAGAAAAACGCACCACAAAAAATCCAAAAAATTGGATATTTAATCCAAAATATTGAATTATTTTGTCTTTAATTTACTTAAGAGATTTTTCCCCTCTTTATAATATTTTTCAGAATTTATCTTATCCCCTAACAATGAATATATATCCGAAAGTATATAATAACCGAATACAGTATACTTATTATACGGCTTTATTTCTATTCCTTTCTTGCAAAGAGTGATGGCCCGTTGAAGATCATTTCTCGTATCAAGCAAATATTTTGCTATCATAAAATAAGGAATATTAAAATCCGGATTAACTTCAATCGTTTTTGAGTAATATTTAACAGCTTCATTATTTTCACCAATTTCCCTCAAATTCTCAGCTAAATTATAGTACGCTTTAAAATTTTCCGGATTGTTTTTTATCTCTTTCTTATAGTATTCAATTGCCTTTTCTATATTTCCCTCTTTTTCCGCTATTTGAGCAAGATTATAATAAATTTCTTTCCCCTCCGGGGAAATTTTGGATGCTTTTAACAAAAATTTTCTGGCTTTATTAAATTCTTTCTTTACTATTAAAATTTCAGCCACTTTATTCATTGCCTCAGAATTTTTCGGATCTAAGCTTAGTGCTTTTTGATACATTTTAAGAGCATTATCATAATCACCTTTTATCAACTTAATTTTCCCCAATTCCATGTAAAGAGCATAGTCTGTTGGAAACCTTTTAATAAAATCAGCTGCGGTCTTCTCAGCTTCATCAAATTTTTCAAGTCCCACCAGACAATTAATAATATTTATTGTAGCGAAATTATAATCAGGTTTTCTTTTTAAAACTTCATAAAAACTTTCCATAGCTTTTTCAAACTCTCTCTCTCTGTAATACAGATTACCCAAAAGCATATAAGCGTCCACTATCTCCGGATCTGTTTTTAAGATATTTTTTACAGTATCTATCGCTTCTTTATATTTTTTCTCCTTCATCAACCTTTTGCTTTTTAGCAAGCTATTATAGATTTTTATCTTATCTTTAGGATCAGGTAAATTATTCTTCTGCGAAGTATCCACAAAGGTAGAAATATATCCAAGAGCCGCTAATTTTCTCATCTCCTCTCTATTCAAGCTTTTATTCTCAAGAACATTCAAAGAATTCTTTGATTTTTCTTTAATAAACTTTTCAATCATTTTTCTCAACTTTTTTCTTATTCTTGTCTTGTACAGACTTATGTTTTTTCTCTCTCTTTCGTCTTTACTTAAATCATAAAGTTCATCTTTCGGAGCCAGAATATACTTGTAATTTTTATAATAGATAGCTTTGAGCTCAGACCAACCATAGTGAAATCTCGGATAAAAAGTTTCTGTATATGCAAGCTCAGGGAAGGATGAGCTTTTTCCAAAAAGAAGACCTAAAACAGATTTTCCCTGTATTTCCCTATCTTTCTTTATCCCAAGCGCATCAAGAATTGTTGGAGTAACATCAACCAATTCAACTACTTGATCTATCCTGTGTTTTTTAAATTTAAAAGGAGCTCTAATTATAAATGGAACCCATACAGTGGGATCATACAAGAAAAAACCATGGGTTTTTTCTCCATGCTGGCCAAGGCTTTCCCCATGATCCGCAACAACTATAATTAATGATTTGTTATATAATCCCTCTCTTTTTAAATAATCAAAGAATAAACCCAGTTGATAATCAGTATATTCAACCTCACCCCTGTAAGGTTGGTCAAAAAATTTTTCCTTATAAGGAGGAGGCGGATCATAAGGAGTATGAGGATCATAAAGATGTATCCAGGCAAAAAATTTATTATTCTTTTTTTTAGAAATCCATGCTTCTGCTTCCTTTAAAACTTCATCAGCTCGTTTTTGTATTTTACTCAAAGAAACACTCTTATACTTTGTCATATCAAAGCTATCTTCGTAATAATCAAAGCCCTGATTAAGCCCCCACTTTGAATGCAAAACATAAGCAGCAATAAAAGCAGCAGTGCTAAAACCATTCTTTTTTAAAATTTCACTTATTAAAGTTAATTTTTCGGGAACAATAAACCCTCCGTTATCCCTGACTTTATGATAGAGAGGATATGTCCCCGATAAAATTGTCGTGTGAGAAGGAAGGGTTAAAGGTGTTTGAGTTATACACTTTTTAAAATATGCACCTTCTTTTGCCAACTCATCCAAATTCGGAGTATTTGCTTTTCCTCTTCCATATATGCTAACATGACTTGCTCTAAGAGTATCTATGGTAATTAAAATAATATTCAAATTTCTAAGCTTTTTTCTCTTAAGCTTATAATCAATACTATCATACACAAAAAGGTAAAAGATTCCGCCAATAAGGGCCAGAACTAAAATGATGAATCCTATATTTTTTCTCTTCATAAATACCTCTAAATATTAATTTTAGCACTGCATCTTTTTCATGACAAGGGATCCTCATTCATCAAAATCGCACCCTAAACATCGAATTGAAAAAGCCACATAAGACCCACAACGACAATAAGCTTCCGAGCTTTTTCTGTCTTTTTGTCCTGTCTTAAAAACAAATCCATAATCATTTACAACCAAAACCTCATTAAATCAAATGATTTTTTTCTGTTCATTAACAAGTCATCTTCAATTTGTTGTAGATACTACCAGAACAAAGTGGGAACCTGCCTTGGCATGCGAGGGTTTTACACAGTTTTCGGAATGTGTCAAGTATTGCAAGGAGTGATCACGATAAGCAACAATTTATATAACTCTGACTATTACGAATGCTTTTAATTTTGAACTATGAATCCATTATTAATACACAGTTTGTTACCATAAAAATGACAATAATCACTTGCTACGAACTTCTTTAGAAAGTTGTAAATCTTCACAAAAAATAAATAGGTCCACTTAATAGCTATTACAACCATTACAAAACACTCATAATTTTATATCTTATTTAACTTAAAGAAATCTTACAAACTTCAAATTTCCTTTTTTATTTTTTTTCATAATGCAATTATTTCTCCAATCCTTTTTCTTATAGCATGCTGAAACAATCCTGAGAATACTTCCCGCCTCTCCATCACCTTTTATTATCTTGCCCCTTATATTAAATACATCTCTGAAATTTCTTATCTCATCTTTTGTCATTCCTGGGGTTACTACAAAAATTTTATTCTCTTTATCTTTTAGTGAATATAAATATTTACCTGAAGGGCACGAGCCGCATATGTTTAAATTATAGATAAATACTACCTCCTTTGCCTCTTTAAACTCACGAGCTACAGAATAACTTATGTTGCCTATTTTAAAGCAATTTCTATTCATATATAAAAACGCCGAGCACATAATAATTATAAATAAGCCCCCTAACAATAAAAAATTACTCACTCTATTCTTACTCATCCTTAATATACACTTTATAAACATTATTTTCCAATTTCTCCCCTCTAACATTCTCTCCTGTTGATTGTCCTAACAGATAGAACACTAAATTCTTTCCCTCTTTTTCAATAACAAAATCATACCACCTCATATATTTAAAAAATTTATTGTTATAATAATGATTTAGAATATTACCTCTTTTATCTATCTCAAGTATCTCAAGACGAGGCATACCTAAAAGAACAAATATCCTTTCTTTGTAAACCTTCGCTGATTTTATTAGATGTGCCGGCCACAAGAATCCAGGTTTTTTTGGAGCTTTTTTATCCCATTCTTTGAATCTATCAAGAAGAGGATATTTTATTTTGCCTTTAGAAATCAAATTAAGATTATAATCAAATTCATAAAGACCATTCCAATTTTCAGGTATATAATAAATTTTATCTTTAACAAGAACAACATTACTCCCAAATCTTAACACCCTGATTTTACTTTTATCTAAATCATTATCACAATAATACCGCAATATCTTACCTGTCATATCCATCTTTATGATTATCGGATATCTGCCTTTATATATATCTACAAACGCACAATATATATTATCTTTATAAAAAGTAAATTTTTTAAAGTGAACAAAACTCTTTATTCTTTTAACGAATTTAATATTATCATCAAAAACATCAAAAGCAGAGTAATGTTTAAGGAACATCCTTTTCTTATAAAATTCAATCCATAAAGGAAAATGAAAATCACCCGGACCTTTTCCAATACTTTTATACATTCTTAAAAAGCCCCCGCTCTTATCAAAAATAACAATTTTATGTCCCATGTGATCAATAATATAAAATTTATTATTGTACAATGCAATGCAAATAGGGTATTTCATAAAAGCTTCTGGTCTTTCCCTATCGAGTTTGAATTTCTTATCCACTTTCAAATATTTCCACTCTTTTTTAGATTCATAGCTTTTTTGAAGCTTAAGTTTAAATTCAAACAGTTTATCATAAGCAAATAATCTATTGATAAAAAAAAATAAAAACAGTATCAATACTGTTTTTTTCATATCTTTCCTCCTATATTTGAAAGAGCCGTAGCTGTATAGCTACGGCTCACTTCATTTTACATTATTAATCTTAGTTTGCTGCAGGACAAGAAATTATAGGTCCGGACTTACAATAGATATCACAACTATCCGATGTTCCAGGTTCTCCGCATGAAGCCGCTCCTCTACATGATGTCAAAGAACTACATCCTAAATCACCACTACCTGCATTCATCATCGCCTTAACTTTAATAGTCATTGTAACAATTGCTATTATCCCTAATAATATAATTAAAGCTATTGCTATTTTTTTCTTACCTCTTTTCTTTAACATAACCTTACCTCCTTTTTTAAAACTTTTTTTGATTAGATAAGCTTTTCAGCTTCACAGGAGGTAGGGTCATGGTGGTTTTAATCTGTTATTGCAAAACTTTTCATATATGCATTTTCTATAGGGAAATATGAGTATGTGTGTGTGTGTGACAAAGCACTCAACCACAAGCCGGATATGTCTTGTCCTAAAATAAGATTCAAAGCCATTAAGTCTTTGTGAGAGTTGTCCTCTATTAAAATATCCTTTGCTCCACTTTTTCTTTCAAAGCTTATCATACTCTTTCCCGCCTTAATGTTTCAATATATGAAACCATAGCAGGTTTGTCAAGCTTTTTTGAAATTTTAAATTCTTAAAAATATCAGCACAGATTTCTATAAAAACTACCGTTTCGATAACCGCTTTTATTGTGAAAGGTTTCAGTAAAAAAATAAATTTGGAATAACTAAATATATGATAAATTTTTTACAATAATAAAATCTCATTAAAAACTAAGCTACTCTTAACCTTCAAGACTCAAACAGCTTAAAGCTGTGTCCCGTCCTAAAAAAACTGTTCAGCCGTTCGGCTCTTCTGTGGATTTTACTTATCTGCTATGGCGGATCTCCTCACCACAGGAGAATCTCCGCTATCGCTTATTTTCTACAGTTATCATCACAAGCCTTTAATATATTATAAGCTTTGTAGTAAAATGATAACAAAAATTTCTTCAAATATTCTTTTTCAGCGGGAACTCCGGGAAGGATAAAATATACTATTCCTCTTTCGTCAACTCCGTAAATCGTAGGAGAGTAAATAGGTAAAAATTTACGGTATTTCTTTGACATTGGCTCAAGTTCAAACTTTGCTCCGGTGATTTCTCTCAGTTCCTTCTCATTTCCAAGTTCTCTTTCTGAAACTATTCCTCTTACTACAAAATAATCGGGTAGCTCATTTAAAACATCTATTACACGCAAACAATCATGACAATTCCTCTTTGAAAAAAACATGTAGATGTAAAAGACAGGATTATTCGATTCCTTACGTTTTACAGTTTTTTTTACCGGAAAGTGTTGAAGTATCGGCTCTCTGCTATTTTTGTAAATAATACTTGAAAGAAATAAAATCCCTACAAGTAAAGTTCCTATTATATAGTTTTTCATTTTTTACTTACCCTCATCAATCATTTTAAATTTGAGAATCTTAAATTTCAGATCATCAAACTTATAGGTTTCAGATTGTAAAACATATAAAATTTTCTCCTTACGTTTATAATAAAAAAGAGGATTCCTATCGCTTCTTACCAAAATAGTTTCACTAATTAATGCACCCCTCTTATCATATACATGCAAGTAATATGCTTTATTATCTTTTCGTTTATTAAAAAAAGAAAAAATCACCCCTATTTTATTTTTCTCCACAAAAAATATTCGGTTAACATAGGATTTTTGATACAAATAATCAGCAGCTTCTTTTAGTTTTCTCATTCTTATTAATTTTTTCAATTTCGTCGAAAACACAGGTTTAATGAACTTACTGCTTCTCCCTTTAATAATAGAAATATTGTTTTTATTTATTACTACCAATCTTAAATTAACGACAGGACATTGGACAAAACTTCCGTCAAAATAATCTCCCAAAATGGCAGGAGAAATTTTGATAAGGTCATTTACTAAAAATTTGGAATATTCTTTGTCTGTTTTTGATTCGTAAAGGAACCTGGAAGGAAGTAAAAAATTAAATTTTTGTTTACTTAAATCGTACAATGCGAGGGAATAATAAACTCTTTTATTGTCTTTAATCTTATACATTACACCTGAAATAACTAAATTATTATCATCTATAATCTTCATATCGGAAACAAAAAAAGGTAATGACGAGTTTTTTACAAAATGAATACTTCCTTTTTCTTTAACAAAATGCAATAATTTTCTCCTTCTAAAATCATAAACAATAATTTCATTTTTCCTTCCTGTTATTAGAGAAGGTGAAACAAATTCACCCGGCCCTAAACCTTTCCTTCCAAACTTTTTAAGAAAATTTCCTTTTTTATTATAAATTTTTATATCTAACGCACCTTTATCAATTAGAAAAATATCCTCCACTCTATCAACAAATAATGCGGTAGGTTTTAAAATAAAATTATTATTATGTTTAAGATAAAACATTTCTATTTTTTTTATATTAAAACTATGTAAATTAACTACAAAAATTTGTAGGGATAAAACAAATATCATAAATATAAATTTATAAGTTTTCCACATCATTTTTTCTCCTTGTTAATTAATTAAAGATGGCAAGGAGCTTTAACAGCTCCTTGCCTTAACAGCTATTTCTATGGAGTTACAATTATACAATCAATTTTCCAATCAGTTGCACAATCATATCTATTTTCACCAAAGATATATACTAATGCACCATCCCATCCGTTATCATCTGCCCATACAGGGGTTTGTATAAAATTCGCAACAGAAAAGAAAACACCCATTGCCATTAAAACTATCATTAACCCCACAATAATTTTTTTACCTATTTTTTTCAACATTTTCTTACCTCCTATCTTAATTTTTTTCTTTTTTTGATTAAATAAATTCCCCGCTTCACAGGAGGTAGGGTCATGGTGGCTTTAATCTGTTATTGCAAAATCTTTCATATATGCACTTTTTCTGGAGAAATGTGAGAATTGTGTGTGCGTGTGTGTGTGTGTGTGTGTGAAATAGTCGAAGGTTGAAAGTAGAAAGTCGAAAGAAGCCATTAAGCTTAAAGCTTCAAAGCTTTTCAGACAGCTCTTTCGGCTTAAAGCTATCAAAGCAATTAAGCTTTTACGAGATTTAATCTGTCCTAAAATACCCTTTTCGCCACTTTTTCTTTCAAAGCTTATCATACTCTTTCCCGCCTTAATGTTTCAATATATGAAATAATAGCAGGTTTGTCAAGCTTTTTTGAAATTTTATATTTTCACCATCTTTATATTATTCAAATCATATCATAGCTGTTCGTCTTGAAAAGGCAATTCATGAATTGCTTCCACGGTAGCCACTACCGCACATTGCTAAAATCAGTTCAGAAGTTTACCCCCTCCCGAGTGTCTTGCCTTGAATGCTCAATGGTTTTTAATCCATCACTTATTCGAGTTTTTAGGTTTTCTTCAGTTGCTTTTTTGATAATTTTTCCCGGAAAATTCTATAATCAAATTCTTAAACGTCAGTTGCAAGAGAATGTTAAATAGCTCTCCAAAACCAAGCTCTGCTTTTTCAATTAGTTCATCAATACTTATCATTCTGTCTCCTGGAATCAAATCAAGAACTTTCCTCTCTTTTTCAGAAAGTATAATTTCCTCTTCCACAAATTTCACTTTTCCCTTATAGTATGGTAATTCAAGTATATCATCAGGGGATAAAATTAAGTTTGCTCCGTTTTTTATCAAAGTGTTAGTACCTAAAGAATTTTCTGAATCAATGTTGCCCGGAATAGCCCCCACATCCCTGCCTTCTTCAAGAGCAAGCATAGCAGTTATTAAAGAACCACTTCTCTCCTTAGCCTCAATTACAAGAGTAAACATGGATAACCCTGCAATAATTCTATTCCTGATAGGAAAATTTGAAGGGTGAGTCACTGTAAGAGGAGAAAATTCTGATATTACACATCCATTCTCAATTATCTCTCTAAAAAGTTTCTTATTCCTTGCAGGATAAACCTTTGTCAAGCTACTGCCCAAAACAGCAACAGTCTTTCCATATGATAAAGCTCCTTTATGTGCATAAGTATCTATCCCGTTTGCCATGCCACTTACTATTACAAGACCTTTTTTTGAAAGATAGTTGGAAAAAAAAGTAGCTTGTTTAATCCCATAAGAAGTGGGCTTCCTTGTCCCAACTATGCTAATTAACGGTTTTCTTAAAACCGACATATCCCCTTTATAAAACAAAACAAGAGGAGGAGCATAGATATTTTTTAAATTTTCAGGATAATTATCATCTGTGATATAAATAGTTTTTACTGAGTTATCTTCAAGAAGTTTTTTTAATTTACTATATTCTTCTTTTGCAAAAGTCTTTATTCTTTGTTCTTTTAAAGGATTTTCTATCTCAAAATCTTCTTTTCCTTTTAATACATTTATTTTTACTTTTTCCAAAAGTTTCAAATCTTTTGGAAAAATTGTTTGAACAAATAAAAGTTTCTCTTTTAATGAAAAATTCAATCTTCCTTATTAGGAAGTAACAAAATAGGTATTTGAGACCGTGAAACGATTTTTTCCGCTACACTTCCCATAAAGAATTTTGACAATCCCGATCGCGAATGAGTAGCTGTTATTATAAGATCGCTTTTTTTCTTTTTAGCATAATCCACTATTGCATCAGCCGCATCTATGGCTTTCACAATATTATACCTGGCTTTTGCTTTTACATCTTTTAAAGAATTATCCAACTTCTTTGAAATCTTTTGCACTAATTTTTCCAATGTTTCAAAGGGAAACTCATACTCATAAAGTTCCATCACATGCAAAACATCAATCATGCTATCAAACTTTCTTGCTAAAACTTCCGCCCAGGCTAACTCTGTTTCCATTATAGGTTCCAAATCAACAGGAACAAGCATGTCTGAAAACTCCATTGTTCTCTTTTTTTTGGAGGAAAGAAATATAGGTTTTTTACAGTGATGAATTAATCGATTTGTAGTGCTTCCGAGCAATAATCTTTCCCAAAGCGGGTGACTTTTCTTTCCTATGAAAATCATGTCTATCTTATTTTTTTCAGCACTCTCTATTATTTTCTCATAAGCTGCACCATCACTAATTATAATATCATCAAAACTTATCTTTTTTCTCTTTTCAATTGCCCTAATTTTTCTCACAGCAGCCTTATTTATTCTCATAAAATTGAGCTCCATCTCTTTTGAATCAACAAAAGCATCATCATAAATTAAAGGTGGTAGATTTGGTATTACATGAATAGCATAAAGCTTAGCATCAAAATTTTTCTTAAAGAAAAGTGCATAATCAAGCGCACTTAAGGATTCTCTGCTAAAATCCGTCGCCCACAAAATCTTTTTAATTCTTAATTTTTTCTTCATCATAGCCTCCCATTATTGCACTATCTCAAAGATAGCTTCAATATTACAAAATTTCACCATATCTCCGTTTTTTAATTTATAGGGGATATTCTCTTTTAACTTCTCTCCATTTAAAAAAGTCCCATTTAACACACCTAACTCCTCTTTTATAAAAAATTCATTTTGATCATAAAATATTACTGCATGTTTTCTTGATATGTACTTTCCCTTATCTTCAGCGGAAAGATCTATATCAGGTACATAGTTCATAGATAAAACTTTTCTTCCTATTGTATTCACCACATTCTTAATAGGAACTTTTCTGTTTGATGGCACAATTCTTAAGAATGCTTTAACATGTGGAGGAAGTTCTTTTCTATCCTTTGTCTCCAATTTATCTGTCTCAATTTTAGGTAATTTTAAATTTTTAAATAATGTTTCAAGAGAAAATAATCTTTCGGAATACTTCTTTAAAATTGAAAGGGAAATTTCCGGATCTTTAATAATTATTTCATTTAATATTTGAGGAGGAAGCTCAACAACTCTTGTATTATCCTCTTCTACAAAAGCAGTATAAAAACGAGGGGTATTGATTAAAGTGGAAGGAACTCCTATTATATCTCCCTTTTTAGCCTCATCAACAAGAATATAATTATCATCCTTAAACCTTTTCAACAAAATAGTTCCTGATTGAATCACATAAGCCCCTTTTGCAGGATCACCTTCCTTAAAAAGTATCTCTCCTTTATTAAGAATTTTTGTTAACTTTTGCCACTTTGTCATTGGATTAAAAATTGGATATTAACTCTTCTGTTTTTACTCCTATGCTCAGGAGTATCATTGGGGAATAAAGGTCTTGTATCCGCAAACCCTTCAGCTCTAAATCTCTTTGAATTCAACTTTCCTGTTTCAATAAAAAACCTAACAACCGACCCTGCTCGCGCAGAAGAAAGTTCCCAGTTTGAGGGATATTTATCACTCTTAATCGGAAGATTATCAGTATGTCCTTCAACAACTATCTCATAGGGAGAACTTTTTATTATCGGTATTAATTTTTTAAACAATCTCTTTGCAGGCTCTTTAAGTTTTGCTTCTCCCGGATCAAACATTACAGAACCCTTTATCTGTAAGAGCACACCTCTGTCATTCTTTATAACGGAAACTTCGCCTTCAAGATTTTCCTGAGCAATAGCTTGTTCAAGTAAATTCAAGAGAGCCTCCTTTTTCTTTTCTCTTGCAGCCTCCGCACTTCCCATTAAATCAATAGGTGTTTTCTGCCCAAGCCGGGTTAAAATAACCTTTTCAGTCTGCACACCAAATGCTTTTTCCACAGAGCCTAATAATTCTTTAAATTTTTGAATATCCATATTTGAAAAAGACAAAAGCATAATAAAAAAGGTTAGAAGAAGACTCATCATATCCCCAAAAGTAACGACCCAACCGGGTACACCCTTTGGACATTCACATTTTTTCTCTTCGTCTCCCATTATTTACCTTTTTTTCTCTTTTGTGCCTCTTCAACTTTTGCTCTTGATTTGGGATCAAGAAATGAGGCTAATTTTTCCTGGACCACAGCGGGGTGATCACCCTGAGCTATTGAAAGAATACCCTGAATTATCAGTCTTTTTTGTAAACTCTCTAAATTTCCATATATTTTTAATTTGTTTGCTAATGGTAAGAACAAAGCATTTGCTAAAAGAGCTCCATAAAGAGTTGTTAAAATAGCAACAGCCATACCGGGTCCGATAGCTTTAGGGTCATCCATTTTGGTTAACATAGCAACAAGCCCGATAAGTGTACCTATCATTCCAAAAGCAGGTGCACTATCACCAAGCTCCTCAAGCATTGATCTTCCTGCATCATGCCTCTCTTCCATTGAACTTAATTCTATTTTTAAAATTGACTCTATCAATTCAGGCTCAACACCGTCTATTGCCAGCTGAATTCCTTTTTTCAAAAAAGGATGGTCTATTTTCACCTTTTCAAGACCCAATATTCCACTTTTTTTCGCTTCAACTGCAAGGGAAATAATATCATCTATGAGTTTTTCCGTAGGCTCTACCTTGTTGAAGATAGCTTTCATCATTACCCCTATCATCCCTGTCAATTTATTCATTGGAAATTTCATAAAGAGAGCCCCAAAAGCACCTCCGAAAACAATCATCACAGAACCAACATCTATATATGCTGAAAGACCCGCACCCGAGGCTATTGCAAAAATAACTAACCCCCATGCCATTACCAAACCGATAACAGATGCTATATCCATTTTATCTCTCCTTTATTAATTTTATATTGAACAAAATAATAAGGGTTTTGTCAAGGCTTACATTATTATGTTTATCCGTTAGCATCCTCAACTATCTCTTCTATCTCGGAACCTATTATTTTTTCTCTCCTTTTTATAACAGGAACCTGCCAGCTACCTTTTAAATATAAAACAAACATAAAAGCGGCCACAAAAATGTTAGAAGATAACATCCCTAACCAAACTCCATAGTGCCCCAGGTTAAATTTCAAAGCAAGAAGCCACACCAATGGTAATCTTACTATCCAAATCCTTAAAAGAGAAGTAATCATTACAGGCATTGTATGCCCCGAACCTTGAAATGCCCCAGCATAAATTCTGAAAATAGCAAAGAAAATCACAGAAGGTGCAACTATATAAAACATCTTTGCCCCTATTTCCTGAACAAGTGTATCTCCGGGGATAAAAAAAATCATTATATATTTTCCATAATAAGCAATCAAAATCATAGCCGGGATTAAAAAGCCCAAAATTATTTTTAAACCTAAAAAGACGGATTCCCTGGCTCTCTTTATTTTATCAGCACCTAAACTCTGTCCCACGATAGTCGTAATTGCAGATGAAATCCCAAGAGCAGGAAGCATAAAGAGGTGAACCATCCTAAATCCGATTCCTGCAGCTGCAACAACTGCACTTCCCAATGTATTAATCACCCCCTGAATAATAATAAAACCAACGGAGGATCCGGACATTCCCAATGAAGCGGGAAGGCCAACTTTAACAATTTTTTTAAAAATTTCCATATCAGGTTTTAAACATTCAAGAGTTAACTTAATCCCCTTCGTACCTTTAAATAATTCATAAAGGCCTATAACAGAAGCTATTGCTCTGCTAATAATTGTTGCAATAGCAGCACCCAAAACCCCAAGAGCGGGAAAACCCAACCAACCGAAAATCATAATCGGGTCAAGAATTAAATTAATTCCCACTGTAATAGCCTGGACTTTCAAAGGAGATATTGTATCCCCATAGCCATTTAGAACCCCCTGATAAATAAAAAATGGAACAGATGTTACGAGACCCAATAGCATTGCTCTAAAATATGTAAGAGTAGGTAAAAAAGCATCCTTAGGCGTTCTCAAAAGCTTTAAAAGAGGAGATGAGAAAAGATATCCTATAACACTCAAGAAAAATATCAAAATTAATAGGAAAAGTAAAAGATGTCCTGCAACCTGTCTTGCTTTTTTATCTTCCTTTGCACCCGTATATTGTGCTACAAGAGAAGTACCGGCCATAGACATTCCCATTGCAAAAGAAATAATAAAAAAGATTAATTGAAATGAAATGAAAGGAGCTGCTAACTGAACCCTCCCTAATTTTCCAAGCCAGTAGGCATCTATTAGATTATAAAAAGTTTGAATAACTGAAGACAGAGCAAGTGGCCATCCTAAAAAAAGAATAGCTTTAAGTAGATTGCCCTCTAATATTTTATCTGACAGATCTTTTTGTTTCATTCAGAATTAAAAAAAGTGACCCGTGCAGGGATCGAACCTGCGACCCTCTGATTAAGAGTCAGATGCTCTACCAGCTGAGCTAACGGGCCACCACTCTAAACACGCCCGGCAGGACTCGAACCTGCAGCCTGCGGATTCGAAGTCCGACGCTCTGTCCAGTTGAGCTACGGGCGCATTGAAAAAGTTCTCAATTTTATAACATTTACAAAATTTTTTCAATACTACCTTAATCTTCGGTTATTGAAAGTAAAAACATACTCCAGTAATAAAACCCCAAAAATGTCGTTTTCCCGACTTTATTGTAAGAATTAATTCTTACTTTACAAAAGAGAATTAGAAGGTTAAATGATTTCCCATGTGGTATGGAATTTGATGCTTCTTTATTTTAATCAAAAAACGTCGGAGAGAAAAAAATGAAAAAAATTAATTTTATTTTAATTTTAATTTTTCTAACTTCCGCTTTCATCTTCTCCAAAAGCATAACAATTATATCTCCTTCAAAAAATACTACCTGGTATATCGGTGATTCTTACAAAATTACTTGGAGAGCATACAAAATCCCCAAATCGGAGATATTAAAAGTTGAAATCCTAAAAAATAATTTTCCCGTTTATCAAAAACTTACATCAAACAAGAGATTCTATTATCTCACTATCCCCTCAAATTTCACAAGTGGACAATACAGAATAAGAATGAGTACAAAAGATAAAAAGATTACAAGTCTCAGTTATCCATTTACAATCACTCGCTCTTCAAATCCAAGAGAAATTACAGTAATAAGCCCAAACGGAGGAGAAGTACTTTATAAAAACAACTTTTACAGAATAAAATGGAAATCCAACAGACTACAAGGAAACGTCAGGATAGCCCTTTATAAAAACGGAGCATTCTTAGGATATATAGCATCAAACCAACAAAAAAACGGCTCTTTTCTATGGAGAGCCCATGTACTGGGAAATGGATTTAAAATAAAAATTGACTCCACTGCAAATCATTCAATTTTCGACTTTAGCGATTCTCCCTTTTCCATTGTTAAAAAAGATCCGAGACTGATAAAGCCAAGAACAAATATTAAACATTAAAAAATATCTATAAATAGAATATTTAAGTATGTTTTAGAAGACTATTTTCAAAATTTCTTTAGTAAGAGATTCTCTCTTAAGTAAAATGTTTTACTTTATTCCAACAAACAATTAATTTTCCAAAATAATAGAAACCTCATTAATTTTAGTTTTTTTATAAGGAGAAAGTTTTAAAATAAATGTACTATCAAATTAATAAAAATTTAAAAAAATGTTTCTTTTCTTTTTAGATTTAGAATTCCTCTATGGAAAATAAGCCAACAGGGTTGTATAATAAGTTTTAAAAAAACTAAAAGGAGTTGCTTTGAAACACCTTACAATTAAAGGAGCAAACCAGAATAATTTAAAAAACATTTCACTTAAAATACCTAAAAATACATTCATAGTAATAACAGGTGTTTCAGGCTCGGGAAAGTCTTCCCTTGCTTATGATACAATTTTTTCCGAAGGCGAGAGAAGATACCTTTCCACTCTTTCCCTTTATGCAAGACAATTTTTAAAACAAATAGAAAGAGCTGATGTGGAAAGCATTCAAGGGCTCTCTCCTACAATTTCAGTTGAGCAAAAAACAATTGCCCCTAATCCAAGATCCACTGTTGGATCTGTCTCGGAAATTTACGATTATTTAAGGCTTCTTTTCGCAAAGATTGGAGATGTCCATTGCCCTGTTTGTGGTGAAAAAATCAATAAAACATCTGAAAAGGAGCTCTTTGATTTTATATTAAGGAATTACTCTCAGCAAAAAATAAGAATTCTCGCTCCTATGATAATAGGAAGAAAAGGCGAGTTTGGCAAACTATTTGAAAAATTAAGAAAAGAGGGCTACACAAGAGTAAAGATAGATAGCGAATGGATTGAGCTTGAGGATGTTGAAAAACTTAATAAAAATTATGAGCACAACATTAGTGTTTTAATTGATTCTATAAAGGTCACAAAAGATAAGGAAAATAGAATAAGAAAAGCTCTTCAGATAGCAACAGAGCTCACATCCAACAGAGTTTCCATTGAATATAATAATAAAGAGGAGATTTTTACAACAGAATACTTTTGTCCTAAATGCGGAATATCAGTGAAAACACCGGAGCCAAGAGATTTTTCCTATAACTCTCCCTATGGCTACTGTCCTGTCTGTAAAGGTTTAGGCTTTATTATCAGAGAAGGAAGAGGAGATAGTTTTGAGGTTAAAGGTGTTTGTCCTGCATGCAAAGGGGACAGACTTAACAAAAACTCATTAAATATAAAAATCAATGGTAAAAACATTGCATACTATAGTAAAATCTCTATAGGAAAGCTAAGAGAAAAAATCAACTCATTAAATTTTGAGGGTAAGAAAAAAGAAATAGCGGAAAAAATATTATCCGAGCTAAAGACGAAATTTGAAATAATGAAAAAGCTTTCCCTTGATTATCTCACACTCTTCCGACCTGTTTATTCCCTCTCGGGGGGAGAGGCTCAAAGGATAAGACTCGCCTCACAATTGGGACTGAATCTCAGAGGTGTTATTTATATTTTGGATGAACCGAGTATAGGGCTTCACCCCTATGATCACAAAAAGCTTTTATCAGTATTAAAAGAATTAAAAGAAAAGAAAAATACAATTATCGTCGTGGAACACGATGAAGAAACCATAAGAAATGCAGAGTATATAGTGGATATGGGACCGGGAGGAGGAGAAAAAGGTGGGAAGATATTATTTTCCGGATATTTGAATGATTTTTTAAAATCTGAAACTTTAACTTCAAAATACATAAGAAGAGAAAAATCCCCCTATCTAAAAAAGGAGAAAGAGTTTAAACCTAACGAGTGGATAATTATAAAGGGAGCGAAAGCACATAATTTGAAAAATATTAATGTAAAAATTCCTCTGGGAGCAATAGTCTCAATTACAGGGGTTTCGGGCTCTGGCAAATCCTCTTTGATTTTTGATGTGCTCTATAAAAACTACTTAAAGTTTAAGAAAAAACAGGACTTCATAGATTGTGATGAAATAATAGGTCTGGAAAATATAAAAAGGATGCTATCCGTAGATCAATCCCCAATAGGGAAAAACATAAGATCAACCCCTGCTACTTACACGGGAGTTTTTGAAGATATAAGAAAATTGTTTGCTATGCTCCCGGAATCAAGAGTTAGAGGTTATGACTCCTCTTTTTTCTCCTATAATGTATCAAAAGTCAGATGTGGGAAATGTGATGGAAAAGGATTAATAAAAATAGAGCTTGGACTTTTACCTCCTGTGTATGTAAAGTGTGAAGAATGTAATGGAAACAGATTTTCCGGAGAAATATTATCAATTAAATATAAAAATAAAAGCATAAGCGATATACTCGATTTTACAGTGGAAGAGGCACTTGAACATTTTAAGAATATCCCATCCATAAAGAGAAAATTAAGTTTTCTAAATGAGATTGGAATGGGCTATATAAAATTGGGACAACCTACACCAAAACTTTCGGGAGGTGAATCCCAAAGAATAAAACTTGCCAAAGAATTGGGGAAAAATACAAAAGAGAAAATTGTTTATCTTCTTGATGAACCAAGTGTGGGGTTGCATTTTGATGATGTGAAAAAATTGTTAAAAACTTTAAGGAAATTCACAGAAAGAGGGGATACTGTCATTATAATTGAACATAATCCGGATATTATTTATAGTTCGGATTATGTAATAGATTTAGGACCGGAAGGGGGTGATAATGGTGGTTACCTTGTAGCAGAGGGAACTCCGGAAGAAATAATAAAAAACCCGGATTCAAAGACTTTAAAAAATTATACTCTTTAAAAAGTTTGGCATATTTTATTGACTTTAAAAAAATTTACAATTATATTAAAGAATGAAAAGGATAGAATTTGTCTTATTAATTTTTACTTTGTTGGTTTCATTTTTAACAGCTGCTGAAAACGAATTTCATCTTACAAAAAAAGTGGCTCTTTCTCTTTCAAAACTACCCCTAAAGTGCATCCATAAAGAATTTCCCAATAAACCATCCCATGTGATAAATGGGCCGGAGGATGTTCTCTCTCCAAAACAAATGCATCCTGCGTTTTACGGTTGTTTTGATTGGCATTCATCGGTTCACGGGCATTGGATGTTGGTAAAACTATTAAAAAAATTCCCTGACTTAGAAAATAGTGAAAAAATAATAAAATCTTTAAATTTGAGCTTTACGGAAAGCAATATTAAAAAGGAAGTTGATTACCTGAATCAAAAAAACAGAAAATCCTTTGAGAGAATGTACGGCTGGGCATGGCTGCTGAAATTGGCTGAGGAGCTCCATACCTGGAATAGTCCCTTGGGTAAAAAATGGGGGAAAATCATAAAACCACTTGAAAATAAGATAGTGGAAAGATATTTGAACTTTTTACCCAAACTTACCTATCCAATAAGAACAGGAGTTCACCCGAACACTGCCTTTGCCCTTGCTTTCGGATTGGATTATGCTCGAGCAATTAAAGACAAAAAGCTTGAGAATCTTATTCTAAAAAAAGCAAAATCTTTTTACCTTTCGGATAAAAACTGCCCTGCCAATTGGGAGCCCGGAGGAGAGGACTTTTTCTCTCCCTGTCTTATGGAAGCTGATTTAATGAGAAGGGTATTGGATAAAAAAAGTTTTGAAAAATGGCTCAAGGATTTTCTACCAAATCTTAAAAATTCAAATCTCTTAAAACCAGCTATTGTCTCAGATAGATCTGATCCCAAGATAGTTCACCTTGATGGCCTTAATTTAAGCAGGGCATGGTGCCTTATAGGGATAAAAAAGGCTCTGCCTCCCAACAATGCTGTTATTCCTGTATTAAAAAAATCAATCAATGCTCACTTCAAAGCATCTTTAAACTATATTACAAGCGGAGAATATGGCGGAGAGCATTGGCTTGCATCTTTTGCAATTTATGCTCTATCCGTTCAATAATCGCTTTTACTTAATACTTATTTTATAGTATTCCTTTTATCTTAATCTTCCCTGCTTGAATGTTCTATTTCATCATTAAATATTATTCATTCTCATTTAAAAAGACAAGATCTCACATACATATTCCAAATCCAACAGCTATCACTAATTTATTATTTTTTTGAACATAGCGGAAATACAAAGGACTCTTATTTTGAATGACTATCCTGTTTTATTTTCTTTGAGAAAATTATTTAAAGAAATGATAAACTTGACATATTCCCTCAATTTTCTCATTTTATTATATGTTTGTACTCTGTAATAAGGAGGGGGGATGGAGAAAAAGAGGCTTTATGTTTTCAGCTCGGGAGAGATTAAGAGAAAGCAGAATACTGTATTTTTTGAAACAAAGGATGGGAAAAAGAAATTTCTGCCTGTTGAAAATATTTCCGAGATACTGCTATTCGGAGAGATTAGTATTAATAAAAAAGCACTTGAATTTTTCACGCAAAATGAGATTATCCTTCACTTTTTCAATCATTATGATTATTACATAGGCTCATACTATCCCCGTGAGCATTATAACTCAGGTTATATGATTTTAAAGCAAGCTGAATTTTACAATGATGAGAAAAAAAGGCTTGAACTTGCAAAAGAGTTTGTAAAAGGAGCTGCTGAAAATTCCCTTAAAAATCTTAAATACTACTACAACAGAGGAGCTGATCTGGAAGAGAATATTAAAAACACAAAAGAGCTTAAAACCATGCTTGATAAAGTATCCTCAGTTTCAGAACTTATGGCTCTTGAAGGAAATATTAAGGATATTTACTATAAATCATTTGACAAGATAATCAATAACCCTGACTTTTTGTTTGAAAAGAGAAGCAGAAAACCTCCCCGCAACTTTATTAATTCAATGATAAGCTTTATAAACACCCTTGTTTACACAGAAGTTCTCTCCCGCATATACAGAACCCATCTTGACCCGCGAATCGGATACCTTCATACGACCAACTTCAGAAGATTTTCCCTTAACCTTGATGTAGCCGAAATCTTCAAGCCTCTCATAGGAGACAGGTTAATCTTTTCCCTTATTAACAGAGGTGTTATAAAAAAGAGTGATTTTGACACACGCTCGGGGGGAATAAGATTTAAAGAAAATGCGATGAAAGAGATAGTGAAAAGGTATGATGAAAAGTTAAACACCACAATTAAGCTTAAAAATCTCAAAAGAAAGGTATCATACGGAAGGCTCATTCTTCTTGAGCTTTACAAACTTGAAAAACATCTTATCGGAGAAAAACCCTACCAGCCTTTTGTGGCTGAATGGTAAAGTAGCAGGAGCATATTCACAAAAATCAATATTATTCCGAAATGATTTAATAACAGAGTCAAAGTTATTCTCTAAAAAAAGTGGACAAAGTCAGAAGTATTCACTAAAAATAGTAAATTTATTTTTCAATAGAGCTTGTCTGATTTATTGTGAAAGCATAGTGAAAATATAAATTAAGATGTAAGCTTTGATAAATTTAAAAAAGGTAGATTTCTCTATCGCATGGAATAAAAATGCATCCCCGTACAGCAACTCCCCGCTGCCGAGGATACCCATGGTGTATCGGGGGGGAGACCCACACCATGAATATCCATTATTAATATACGGAAAAAGTGAAAAAATGTCAACAACCAATAAGCACAAAGCTGGTCCAGTCGACCAGAGCCGGCAATCCAAAGCAGTAGAGATTCTTGAATGACCTTTTAGGTTTTATTCAGTGCATCACACAAAAAGCTAACATGAGTTTTCAAATGAAAAATTACAGCCTTTCAATAGTTTTTAATAAGTTTTAAAAGATTTTCTTTGGTTATTAAACTAATTTCCGAAGTATCCTCAATAAAAGGATGGATTTCATTGATAATACTTTTCCATTCAAGTTCTTTTATTTTATCTGATAAGACAGCTTTCCAGTTGTTAGGTCCTATCTTTTTGCTATAATTAAACTGGATCAATGCATTGTTAAGAAATCTGAAATTGGGTATAACCCTTTCATTATTTGTAAGATACCAGAACAAATCATAAATATCCCTACCCTTTGTGTATTCTCTGGTTAAAATCGCATTGAGCTTTCCTGCAAAAAGAGTACTTAGCTCATAGTGTTTAAGGTTTAAAAGAAAGTATTTTCTTATTATTGTATTCTCAACAATATAACCTTCCGGAGGATTATAATCAACCTCCACTTTTATTGAAATAATTTCATTTTTGTGAGAGGAAATGTTTAATTCATAAAGAAGGCCCTTAAACTTGAAAAAAACACTTTTGATATTTCCTATTGTTTTTATTTTATACTCAATATCATAAGTTTCAAGTTCAAATTTCGCGGAAATTTTCCTTACGATTTTTTCAAATTCCGGTTTCTCTCCATTAATAACGGCAAAATCAAGATCTTCCGAAAAACGCTTTAATGAATAGAGAAATCTGAGAGCTGTCCCCCCAAGGAATGCAATACTGTGAAATACCCCCATCTCCTGCAAATATTTTAAAATCTTTGCTTGAAGATATTCTCTCAATACCAACCTCTTTTTAACAGGTTCATTAATTTTCGAAAGTATCTCTTTCAACTCTTCTTTCATTTGTAAATCTCCTCAATCATAGATACTGCTTTTGCAATTTTTCTCTTTCCTGTGCTAATCGCATAATCTTTTAATTTTTCCATATCAATTGTTTCAAGGTTTTGAAGCCTCAACTCTTTAATATAATTTTCGCTTGTATCATTCAGATAAAAAAGATCTATCAATGCTTTTTCCCTCTCAGCAACAAAGACTTTCTCTCCTTCTATGTCTATTTTCTTATATCCGAAAAAAAGAGGTTTTTTTATGTGTCTGTAGATAAACACTCCCAATTGATTTTTAATTATTTGCGGTCGAGCAGTCGTAACACTCATAATAGTTGGTACATACTCCGGTATAAGTGAATAGTGGGAAAGAGCTGACTCAAGGGAAACATAAGAAGGGAAATTAATGGTGTTTCCAATTAAAAATTGAGAAGGGAATTTATCGGTATAAGGTTTGTTAATTACATAGTAGCCTCTTTTTAGCTTTATGAGTTTTCCTTGCTCAACCCACCTTGAAAGCTGCACTCTCAAGTAAACAGGATTCTCAATAGTGGCTAAAAATCCTGTTGTAATTATAGGATTATCTTTTGCAATTCTTAAAAGCTCATCCCATTTCATTTCAAAATCTTATCATACATGATAATATATTGCAATAATATTGCTCTAAAATCAACTTCGGGGAAAAAAACATTAAACTAAATGCTCTTCCAGCTTTTCGCAGAGCTGGGCAGTAGCCCCGAGCCGAAAAGGGCCGACAGCTTTTTTAAACTTACCTTGGACATTAGGGTGAAAAATTGTAAAAAAGACGCTTTTTTCCTGAACAATTTTTCCTTGATTTTTTTCAAGATAATTCTTTTAATCATAACAACACCCTGCTATTTTTTTGTTCTAACGGAAAAACATCCAAATATTTTTCCGTTAGAATATGATTTAGTACCTACAAACGCGGATGTCAAATTTTCGAAAATTTCAAGCTTTTAATCCCCTAAATGTCAAAGTGAAGCGGAGATCCGCCGTGGTTTTCCCTGTCATTCCCGGTCTGAATAAAAAAACCAATATGTTCTAAAATCATTGAGATTCAAAATTTTGTCATACATATTAAATCCCAAATAACGAATTATTGTTATTAATATAAAGCAAATAACATTATATTGTTATTTTGTCACACTATTTTAGGACAAGATAAAAAAAAGCTTCGATGCTTTGAGGCTTTAAGCTCAAAGACTTTTTTATTCTTTTTCTTTCGACTTTTATTAAAAAGATATAAATTTTCTTTGAAAAACCCCCCCTCAAATCGCAAAATACGACCCCTTGTTTTCATCCATTTTTTTACCCTTTTTAGGGCTAATTTTACACCTTTAAATCTTGACATTTTTTTAATTTTTCCGTATATTAGTAATGTCCGTTGTGGAGTCGGCCTTCCCCCGTTAACTCCACAAGGATATCTTCCGTCGGGAAGGGACAGGAAGATAACTCTTCTTTTATTTTCCCTTTTTCTCATAAATTAACCTCCCATCTTCTCTGTTTTTCCCAATCTCATTAATAGAAATCTTAAACATTGTAATTATTCTCATCTGTTCCTTATCAATTAACACAAAAGAACTATATTTCCTTCATCACTTATAAACCCACCAATAACTTTATATACTCTGCCATCATCCCATATCTCAAACGGGTTTTTTAAAGATTCCAAAAATTCAATCCTTTGTAAAGCAGTAGAAAGGACAAAGTACAAAGTATAAAGTTTTTTTTTATTCTTTCGACTTTTAACTTTTGACTTTAGACTGTCTCGTTTCAATCCTTTATAAGTAATATATAAATAATGATTTTAAAAAGAATATGCAAGCAATAATAATTCGTTTCAATCCTTTATAAGTAATATATAAATAAGTGATGGAACATTTTTTAGAGGAGCTTTGTCGAAGTTTCAATCCTTTATAAGTAATATATAAATTAATTATCAGCAAATTGAGATAATAACATACCAGTGTTTCAATCCTTTATAAGTAAGATATAAACAAAGTAGGCAATATTTCCGTAATTTATAATATTAGTTTCAATCCTTTATAAGTAAGATATAAACAAGACTACTCATTTTTTCCTCCGCTACCTTGAAAGGGTTTCAATCCTTTATAAGTAAGATATAAACTGTGAATTCCGGGAAATATGCAAAGCAGATGGAAGTTTCAATCCTTTATAAGTAAGATATAAACTGCACGAAACTTAGATGAAAATGATCGAACTTTTGTGTTTCAATCCTTTATAAGTAATATATAAATAAGATATTCCGGATTCAATTTGTATTGTAATTTCTAGTTTCAATCCTTTATAAGTAAGATATAAACTTCCGATGTAGAAGCGACAGCGTCAAGCTTTTATTAGTTTCAATCCTTTATAAGTAAGATATAAACGAAGTAGGTCCGAATGCTTCCGTTTCTGCAACAGTGTTTCAATCCTTTATAAGTAAGATATAAACTCCTGTAAAGTTCCAGAGCTATCATAAAGTTTTGCTGTTTCAATCCTTTATAAGTAAGATATAAACCCTTTCATAACCACCTCCTCATAAGTTTTTCAATCTTGTTTCAATCCTTTATAAGTAAGATATAAACAGAATTACATGAATATGTGTTTGTTGAAGGTATAGGGTTTCAATCCTTTATAAGTAAGATATAAACAACACTCAGGTCATGATTGACTTGGATGGCAGAGCAAGTTTCAATCCTTTATAAGTAAGATATAAACGTTCAAAGATTTTTTTCTTTTCTACTGGATTAATTTTGTTTCAATCCTTTATAAGTAAGATATAAACTCTGACATCAATTTTCTTTGCAACCTCTTCCGGAAGTTTCAATCCTTTATAAGTAAGATATAAACGTCAAATCTGTCGTATAACCTGTTGTTGCTGTCCCGTGTTTCAATCCTTTATAAGTAAGATATAAACGGGAGGAGTGCAACGCTCCTCCCTTTTTTTTTACTCGTTTCAATCCTTTATAAGTAAGATATAAACCTGCCCAGATTTAGATGGTATCATTACCATCTCTTGTTTCAATCCTTTATAAGTAAGATATAAACATGTTAAGAAAAGAGGGGGTATCTTTCAAGGTAGAGTTTCAATCCTTTATAAGTAAGATATAAACATTGCAAAAGCTATGGCAATGCAGTGGGGAAGAGCTTGTTTCAATCCTTTATAAGTAAGATATAAACGATTGACTTACCAAATTGTTAAAGAGCCGTAGTCCGGTTTCAATCCTTTATAAGTAAGATATAAACCATACGCCACGCCAGTTGCTATTTACAATCAAAAAGAGTTTCAATCCTTTATAAGTAAGATATAAACGACCAGAAGGTTAAAACTTTATACTAAAGTATACCAGTTTCAATCCTTTATAAGTAAGATATAAACCGATATGGCTTGTGTCAAAAAAACGACAGAAACGAGTTTCAATCCTTTATAAGTAAGATATAAACACCTTTTGTAAACACGATGCCGAAAAAAAATATGTTGTTTCAATCCTTTATAAGTAAGATATAAACCGCATTCTTCGCCATCCAGCTTTTTATATTTATCTAGTTTCAATCCTTTATAAGTAAGATATAAACGTCAATGTGGTTATTGACAATCATTGTATGTGTTTTGGTTTCAATCCTTTATAAGTAAGATATAAACTCAAACTTGCTTCCGGTTTTAATTCTTTATTGTTTAGTTTCAATCCTTTATAAGTAAGATATAAACTTGTCACCCCCATATAAGCGATGATTTCATATTTTGGTTTCAATCCTTTATAAGTAAGATATAAACAATATTTCCCTGCTACATGTTTCATGTCAAAACTCAGTTTCAATCCTTTATAAGTAAGATATAAACGAAAAAATAGAAAATGAGATACCGGAAGTAAAAGAGTTTCAATCCTTTATAAGTAAGATATAAACCTTCTTCCTTCATCTACCATCTTTTTTCACCTCACTGTTTCAATCCTTTATAAGTAAGATATAAACGGATCAATCAGGAAGGGAAAAAAGAAAAAGGAATGGTGTTTCAATCCTTTATAAGTAAGATATAAACTTATCACTTCTCCCTCTCTTACTTCAAATGTTACTTGTTTCAATCCTTTATAAGTAAGATATAAACTAATAATTTTCCTGCTCCTCTAAAACCTTGAAAGATGTTTCAATCCTTTATAAGTAAGATATAAACGGTTTTTATCTTTTAATACTTCCTCTGCAAGCATAAGTTTCAATCCTTTATAAGTAAGATATAAACTTATAGCAACATAAGTTTCTCAGATAGACTAAGGGATAGTTTCAATCCTTTATAAGTAAGATATAAACACCCCTTTTATTGGTATTTTTATTATAGGATTAATATCGTTTCAATCCTTTATAAGTAAGATATAAACTAATCATGAAAAATATTTAAGATGGGGACCTACAAAGTTTCAATCCTTTATAAGTAAGATATAAACATCATTATTTTGCGGTAAGGAATATGATGGAGAAGGAGTTTCAATCCTTTATAAGTAAGATATAAACACGAGGGGAGTTGAAATTGAAGGATAGAGGGTTACGTTTCAATCCTTTATAAGTAAGATATAAACTACTTCTTTTACATTTGTAGTCTTTCCTCCGCCTGTGTTTCAATCCTTTATAAGTAAGATATAAACTGCAACTTCAAGCCCTCTTGTTTTTACATCTCGGAGTTTCAATCCTTTATAAGTAAGATATAAACTAAACTGTCCTGTTATTTCAAAACCATTTTTCTTCAGTTTCAATCCTTTATAAGTAAGATATAAACGCATCTTATACTTATTCAGATTTAGCAAGCGATACAAGTTTCAATCCTTTATAAGTAAGATATAAACTGAAAAATACGAAGTTGTTATGAACATTGAGGAAAGTTTCAATCCTTTATAAGTAAGATATAAACAGGCTGGACAATAGGGGCTGCAATAGGAAAAGGAAGTTTCAATCCTTTATAAGTAAGATATAAACCCCCCACCGTATATCCAATTACATTCCCGGTGCTTTGTTTCAATCCTTTATAAGTAAGATATAAACAAACATCTTCTTTTTCTATCATTTTATATCCTCATATGTTTCAATCCTTTATAAGTAAGATATAAACATTCTTTTGATGCCTTAGAAGAGGCGGAGAAAGAATAGTTTCAATCCTTTATAAGTAAGATATAAACGGATGCGCAGCTTCAGGCGGTTTTAAAAAGTACGGGGTTTCAATCCTTTATAAGTAAGATATAAACAAATTCCTGTTCCACTTGTGTCTGCTGAACTGCCGTGTTTCAATCCTTTATAAGTAAGATATAAACAAGGCGGTTGCTCGGTATGTGATACTTGCCAGCAATGTGTTTCAATCCTTTATAAGTAAGATATAAACACCTTTTTCGCCTCTCTTAACTGCTTTGTATAAGCCAGTTTCAATCCTTTATAAGTAAGATATAAACTCTTTTAAAGCTATCAACCTTTGGACTTTCAATAGTTTGTTTCAATCCTTTATAAGTAAGATATAAACAGGAAGCGGAAAAGTAGAAAAAATATCCGGAGCATGTTTCAATCCTTTATAAGTAAGATATAAACAGAGTTTACGGTGGTAAAGAGTTTTTTGATGTATAGTTTCAATCCTTTATAAGTAAGATATAAACGGGGAAAGAGGTGGTTCCGCCACCTCTCCCCTGTGAAGTTTCAATCCTTTATAAGTAAGATATAAACTGTTATTGTTGGTTCTGCAAGCGAAAATGGATTGAGTTTCAATCCTTTATAAGTAAGATATAAACACTTTTAAATAAGGAGGTGTTTTATGCCACTAAAAATGTTTCAATCCTTTATAAGTAAGATATAAACGTGTAATGTCCCAGCATCAGTATCGCCTGTATTTCCAGTTTCAATCCTTTATAAGTAAGATATAAACGGTTGCAACCTTTTTGACAACCGAATACTTGAAAAAGAGTTTCAATCCTTTATAAGTAAGATATAAACAACTTCATTTATTCTATCTATTACTTTCATTTATTCGTTTCAATCCTTTATAAGTAAGATATAAACGATTATTATAAAATGATTAGTGGTTTTAGAAAATATTAGTTTCAATCCTTTATAAGTAAGATATAAACGCAAAATCTCTTGTATCATATCAAGCGGGATTAAATGTTTCAATCCTTTATAAGTAAGATATAAACAGCTCAGAGCCAGCAAGAATAAAAGACCTAAAAGAGTTTCAATCCTTTATAAGTAAGATATAAACGGTGCTTCCGGAAGGATGTCTATATCAATTTCCTCGTTTCAATCCTTTATAAGTAAGATATAAACCATGCTTGGCCTCATCAACAGCAAGCGTTGACGAGTTTCAATCCTTTATAAGTAAGATATAAACGGACTTGGAAAAGTTATGATAAATAAAAAATACAGCCGTTTCAATCCTTTATAAGTAAGATATAAACGATGCTTTTTCTAACCTTTTTCTGATTTTGTCTAATTGTTTCAATCCTTTATAAGTAAGATATAAACTTTTTCTTTTGCCAACCATTCTCAATAGCTGACATGTTTCAATCCTTTATAAGTAAGATATAAACGTAAAAGCAATTCCGGATTTTTTAGACAATGAGCCGGGTTTCAATCCTTTATAAGTAAGATATAAACGGCTTGCTATGACACGAAAACAAAAGAAACGAAAGGTTTCAATCCTTTATAAGTAAGATATAAACAACTTCTGGAGCCGGAATTTCTCCAAATTTATCAATGTTTCAATCCTTTATAAGTAAGATATAAACTTTTCATCAGCAAGTTTTCTGAAATTTTGAGCTATAGTTTCAATCCTTTATAAGTAAGATATAAACTATCCTATGCTCTCCACCTTTAAAAATCTTTGCCCTGGTTTCAATCCTTTATAAGTAAGATATAAACGAGGAATGAGAAATCGTTTCTCGACCACCGGACTCTGTTTCAATCCTTTATAAGTAAGATATAAACTTTGTTTCGAAGTCGATAAATATACTATTATAAGCAGTTTCAATCCTTTATAAGTAAGATATAAACGAATGAGAAAAACTTCTCAAATTTCAGAGAAAAACGTTTCAATCCTTTATAAGTAAGATATAAACCAAAAAAGAAAGGGGTTAGCAGAACAAAAGTAGATTGTTTCAATCCTTTATAAGTAAGATATAAACTTTGCAGATGTTAAATTATATCCGCCATAATCATCTTTCAATCCTTTATAAGTAAGATATAAACACATTTATTCCCTTTTATTCAAAGGCTTTGTGTCTTTTGGCAAATTGTCAAAGATCTATGTTTAACAAATTAAAATAAGACTTTTTTCCTTTAATGTCAATGGTTTTTCTATTCTGTCTAACCCATTAGAATTTTACACTATCTCAGGTTGACTTAAAATCAAAGGATGTTATCAGGGCTCTGCTTTTCTTTGCCCATTACCTCTCTTTCATAGTATTTAAGTGTTCTGAATTTGTAGAACAGGATTGAATCCTCATCCTTTTTTATTATTTTTGAAAGCTCTGTTTTAAGTTTAACAAGCTTTGCCTTTGTAATCTCCCCTTCAAAAACCGAATTTTGAACCCAGTTAAGATACTTTCTACACACTTTTAAAACCTTAGCCACCCTCTTCTCTTTAATATCATAAACAAGAATAACAAACATATTTTAGAATAACATAAACTTTTTAATTTTCAAAAAACTATTTACTTTTTTAAAGTATTATGTTATAAAAAATGATAAAGGGGTTTTTATGAAAATATTTGTTGTAAAATTATTCTTTAGCGGGGGAAAATGATTGAAGGAGTTTATAGGATAGGAAAAGTTTTGCCAGAAAAGGATTTTTTGGAAGAGTTTATTGATAATCCCGGTGATAATATAAAGAATGTATTTAAAATTGTAATTGATATAAATGATAAAAATAGCCCAAAGTATAAAGGTATTAAATATGAGGAGTATGATTCTTCAAAAAAGTTAAAATATTTTTATAAAAGAGGTTCTGCAAATGGACCCGACAAAACACCTACTTCAAAAATCACACAAATAGAAAAAACTTTTAATAATAAAATTAAAAATGTTTTTGATAAATATTTAAAAGGAAATGAGCAGTTCTTAAGTAATGATGAGAAAATATTTATTTCTAATCTTCACAATTTAATAAGCAAAGAATATGATAATATTCAAAATGACTTAAAAGATTTTGCTAAAACAAATGGATTTTTGAGAAATGACAACGAATTTTATGAGCCTTCTATTATTACTTTTGTATTTAAAGAGAATGGGACAGAGTATTATATAGGAGATTCGGATTTATTTGTAAATGTCTTTAAAAACAATGAAAAGGAAGCATATAAAAGCTTTTATAATAAATTTAATACGGAAAGTAGATCAAAAAACAAATACTGTTATATTTGCGAAAAGGAAGCAAATGAAGTATGGGGATTTGTAAATACTTATAATTTTTATACAGCAGATAAAGAAAGTTATGTTGCAGGAGGATTTAAACAAGAATTTATGTGGAAAAATTATCCTGTATGTTCTGAATGTGCAAAAGTGCTTGAAAGAGGAAAAAAGTATATAAATGAAAATCTTTCGTATAAATTTTGTGGCTTTAACTATTTGCTTGTTCCTGAACTGTTAATTAATAATGAGGATCTGTTAAGACAACTTTTAAATACTTTAATCAAATACAAGGATTTTTCTTTATCTGAAACTAAATCCACATTAATTGAAAAAGTTGAAGAGAGAACTTTAAGAGTTTTGAGTAGAGTAAACAATCAAATAAATTTTAACTTTTTATTTTATGAGAAATCAAATTCTGCCTTTAAGATTTTGCTTTATCTAAGGGAAATTGCCCCTACAAGATTGAAATTTTTAATTGATTCAAAAGATGCTGTAGATAATACTGAAAGAAAATTTAAAATTTTTCAGGAGATAAAAACAAAAAAAGATACAATTAATTTTAATTTTTCTTTCACTTTTATAAGAGATTTTTTCCCAAATTCGAAAAGAGATGGTAAATTTGATAATTATTTTCTTTCAATATTAAATAATATTTTTATTGGCAAAAGTATATCTTTGGATTTTTTAGTACACAGGTTTATGGAAAAAATTAGGTCAGAATTTTTAAATGATAACTGGATTGAACCTTGGATTTTAAAATCGTACAAGATACTAATATATCTGGAAGAAATTAAGTTATTAGATAGAAGGAGGAATAAAATGAAAAATTATCAAAATAATTATGAAGAGTTTTTTAAAGAGAATCCTATTTTTGATGATGAAACTAAAAAAGCCTTATTTTTAGAAGGAGTTTTAGCACAGAAGCTTTTGAATATACAATATCAGGAAAGAAATGCGACACCATTTAGGAGCAGACTTAATGGATTAAAGATTGATGAAAAAGTGGCTAAAAGACTGCTTCCGGAAATTATTAACAAGTTGGAGGAATATAATAAAAATTATTATAAAGAATTAGAGGAAAGAATAGGAGAATATTTGTTAAATTCTGATTTTAAAAAATATTCTATTGATGAGATGAGTTATTATTTTACACTCGGTATGGTATTGGCTAAATATTTTAAATTTGATAAAGAAGAAAAAGAGGAAAAGGAGGTGTAATTATGTGTATAAAAAAAAGAATTGAACTTTTATTTTGTTATGATGTTAAAGATGCCAATCCAAACGGTGATCCTTTGGATGAAAACAAACCGAGAATTGATGAAGAAACAAAAATTAATATTGTAACCGATGTTAGATTAAAAAGAACCATCAGAGATTATCTATATGAATACAAAGGGTACAATGGACATAATGGAAAAGACATTTTTGTAAGAGAGATTTTTATTGATGATGACCCAACCAAAGGTATTCAAGATGGTAAAACAAGAGCTAAAGATTATAATAATAATGCAGAAAATGTATTAAGAGAATGTATTGATATTAGATTATTTGGTGGAGTTATCCCCTTAGATAAAGATTCCATTACATATACAGGTCCAGTTCAATTTAAAATGGGGCGTTCCCTACATAAAGTTGAGTTAAAACATATTAAGGGAACGGGTGCTTTTGCTTCAAAAGCTGGTGCAAAACAGGCAACATTTAGAGAAGAGTATATTCTCCCTTATTCTTTCATCTGCTTTCACGGAGTAATCAATGAAACAGCAGCAAAACATACAAAATTAACTGATGATGATGTTAAGGAATTATTAGAAGCAATGTGGAATGGAACAAAAAATCTTATAAGTCGTTCTAAGTTCGGACAAATGCCAAGATTTTTATTAAAAGTTACCTATAAAGAGCCGGGATTTTTTATTGGCGATTTGGATAAAAAAATAAAACTTACAAGTTATGAAAATGATTTTAGCATAAGAAATGTAAAAGATTTTAAATTGGATATTGAAGAACTAAAAAAATCATTTGAAGAAAATAAAGAGAAAATAGAATCCATAGAATACAAAATTGATAATAATTTATGTATAGTCAATGACATCCCAGAAAATTGGGAACAATTGCAAATTTAACTATGAGGGATTAATATGAAAATAGTTGTGTTTGATATATGGGGTGATTTAGCACATTTTAGACTCCCATATACTACAAGTTCTCCTCTAACTTTCCCTGTTCCGCCGAAGACTGCTTTATATGGAATTATTGGAGCTATTTTAGGGTATGATAAGAATAATTATTTAAAGAAATTCCAGAATGAAAATTGGAAATTTGCAGTTAGTGTTAAAAATAAAATATCTACAATAAGAATACCCGAAAATCTTATTAATACAAAAGCTGTTAAAATGTTTGCCCGTATGCCAAAAGGTAAATCATGCAGAACACAGATAAATTTTGAATTTATAAAAAATCCATATTTTAGGATATATGTTACATCCTTAAATGAAACTAAATTAAATGAATTGGAAACATTATTGAAAGAGCATAAATCTAACTATACTGTATCATTTGGAATATCTGAATGCCTTGCAAACTTTCTTTATATTGGTTCATATGAGGCGCAAGAAAAGCAAAATGATAATTTTGTTGAAATAAATACTATTGTCCCCTTGAAGTATATTAATAATTCTTCGCAAATTAATTTCTTAATTGAAGGGAGAAAGTATCTTAGAATTCATATGCCAACAGAAATGAAACCAGATAGGGAATTGGTGGAAAGTGAAGATTTTATTTTAGAAGCGAATGCTAATCCTATAAGTGTCAAATCTATAGAATATCTTAAATTGAATAATTTAAAGGAAAATAGGGAAGAAAATATCATAATGTTTTAAAGATGATGGCTTGTTTATCCCACCCTGACAAAAGTCTTTTAAAACATCTTAATAATGTAAAAGAATTAGGGATTAGTATTTTTAAAAATAAAAATGGCATTTTACAAAATTTTAATAATAAATTTTTATTAAAACTTTTAGAAGTATCACTTTTCTATCATGATTTTGGAAAGGCTACAAAATTTTTTCAGGAATATCTTGAATCTTCCATAAAAAATAAAGAATACCAGGGAAATTCAGATTTAACTCAACATGCTTTAATATCAGCGTGTATAAGTGCATACAAAATAAACAAAAATCTAAAAGCAAGCGATAATTCTTTGCTTTTTAATCTGCTTGTTTTTTTAATAGTCCGGAAACATCATGGAAATTTTGAAAACCTTGATGAAATGGTCGTTGTGAGCAAGAATAGATGGAATATTCTTAAAAAGCAATGGAATAATATTACTTGTGAGTTTAAAAAAGAGATTGAAAATATTTTATTTGATGATATTAAGGAATTTATTGAGGAGAATTTACTGTGGGATACAGGTTCTGTAATAGGAAAGATAGATAATTATTTGCTTTTAAATTTTTTATTTTCTATTTTGACTTACTCCGATAAAACCGAAGTCATAATTGGAACAAACTTAGAGAATGTTGAATTACCCGAAAGTATTGAGAAACTTGTTGATAATTATAAGAAAAAAGTATTTAAAAATTCTGAAGAATCAGAGTTAAACAGGTTAAGAGAAAATGCGTATAAAGTTTCACTGGAAAATTTATTAAGCCAATATGAAAACGGAAACATATTTTCTTTAAATCTTCCGACAGGCTCCGGAAAAACATTAACAGTTTTAAATCTTGCATTTAATTTATTTAAAAAAGACAAGAGTCTGAAAAGAGTTATTTATGCTTTACCCTTCACATCTATTGTAGATCAAACGGAGAAAGTAATTAAAGATATTTTTGAAAAGGATGTGGATAGTGCGGATAAGTATATGATTATTCATCATCACCTGGCTGAGGTAAAAATAAAAAACAATGAAAACTATGTTGAAGGAGATAAAGCGGAATTTTTAATTGAGAATTGGGACAAACCATTGGTTTTGACAACATTCTGGCAATTGTTTAACTCAATTATTACAAATAAAAATTCTCAGCTGAGAAAATTTCATAACCTCACAAATTCAATAATTATTCTGGATGAAGTTCAAACAATTCCATATAAATACTGGATTCTTACCAATGAGGTTTTTAAAAAGATGTGTGAAATGTTTAATATTAAAA
>JAMOVU010000081.1 GCA_027067555.1 Candidatus Aminicenantota bacterium
TATTTTTAATTTGATTTTTCCTCTTTTTTTCTCTTTTTGAGGAATTTCGAGATATCCTTTTTCCTTAAGTTCACTAAGAGATAATCCGTAAAAGGAGAGATAGTTTTCAGCTATTTCTTCTTCACTCTCATAAAATTCATTATCATTAAACCCAAGTCTTTCAGCAATTAGCCTGAATTGTTCATAATTGCTTTTTGATTCATAGAGTGGATCAATGACCTTTTGATTTATTTGAATATAATTGTGGAAAAATGATTTTGCTAAATCGAAATATTCAAAGAAAGTGGGAGCAGGCAAAATAATATTTGCGAGTTTTGCGGTATCTGTAAAGAATATATCAGATACAATTACAAAAATATCATCTCTTAAAAGAACATCTTTTATTCTATTTGAGTTTGGACTTGTTGAAACAGGATTTGCATTAAATACGAATAAAATTTTTATTTTCCCTTTTTCAAGAACTTCGGGAAAAAGCATCTGATTGTATTTTTTTAATTTTCCCAGGCTTTCACCCTTTAAATAATCGGAAGCTTTTTTGTTTTTTACCATTCTTGAAAAGAATATTTTCGAACCGGTTAATGCAGCCAAAGTGGCAATTGCTCTAACTATCTCACCACCATTTTTTTGACGCTGAATACCATAGCCAATATAAAAATAGGCAGGTTTAAATTTGTAAAGGTTTGAAATGAATTTTTTCATTTGTTCATAGGTCACACCGGATTTTTCTACAGCTTCTTCGACTGAAATATTTTCTAAAATCCAGTTCTTAATGAATTCATAACCTTCAACATTTTTTTCAATATACTCCTTATCAACTAAGTCTTCTTCAATGATTATTTTTGCAATAGCATATGCTACAAACCAGTCTGTAGAAGGTTTAGGTCTTAATATCTGATATGCATCTTTTAAACTTACAGTTTTGATAACATCTATTCCGATTATCTTTAATTTATGTTTTAAAATTAGGAACCAATGATGTAATGAACTCCACTTTGGGTTTCCACCCCAGATCACGGCCAATTTATGGTCTTTGATATCATCAGGATATATTTGATAACCTGCATAATTCATTTTTGCTAAAATTTCCTGACCATTTCTATCACAAATGGCAGACTCAAAGCCAATACCTCCCAACTTTCTGAAGAGCCTTTCCGGGTAATTCTTACTTATTAAACCTGAGCTTCCATAGTATGAATAAAAACCCACTTTATCCGGATATTTATTTATCATTTTAACAATTTCATGAATAGCTTCATCCCAGCTTACATTTCTCCAGTTTAAAAACTTTCCTGCCATTGGTTGTTTAATTCTGCTGTGATGATTCAGATATTTTAATAATTTATTACCTTTTGGGCATAGGAATCCTGATGTTATAGGATGTTCTTCATAACCTTGAATTTCCTTTATCTCTTTTTTATCATAAATTGTTTCTATTAGGCATGTGTCATAACAATCTCTTAAACAGGTTGTGAAAAATTTTTTCATTCTATCACCTTTATCTGAGATTTTTCATATATTCTTATTTCCGGAACTCCTCTATATTCACTTACAAACCCATAAGCCTCAATCTTTTTATGTGTTATATTAAAAATATCAGGTAAAAATTTATTCTCAAACTTTGTAGGTATTACAAGCTTAAAAGTATGGTTATAGTCTGGTGAAGATTCTATAAAAAGATAGTTTCTTCCTTGATAGAGTTTATAAACACTGAACCTAACCTTTGCTACCTTTCCAATAAGGCTTTTCATATATTTTAAATTTTCAATTGGTTTTAAGTATTTTAATCCCCAAATTCCTCTCATATTGATTTTAGCTAATTTTTCAGCTTCAGCAAATCTTTTTTTCATTGCTTTATTGAAATTATATTTTAAAAAAGCTTTTGCAAAACCTCTCCTTAGAATCTCTTCATTATAGAGTTTTGTATTATCATACCAGAGGTAGATTAAAATTCTTCCATATTTGTCAATTTTGTCTCCACCAATTGTAAAATGAATATTCTTTTTGTTTAGAGTATAATATGCAAAATCTTTTGCAATCCTTCCGTAAACTCTCTCCTCTTCAAAAGGACTGTTTAATTCATAGGAATTAATTCCTATTACTCTTGCTTCCTTTAAATATCCGGTTTCTGTTCTGATTATTAAACTATCCCCGTCAATTACCCTTTCTACCTTCCCTTTTATCCATCTCTTTCGTAAGGAAAGCTCTGCTGATAATTTTTCAATATCATACTTAAAGGATTTTTTTAATCTTTTGTCATTTGTACTTTTATAAAAAGAATAAAGAACTTTTAGAGCATTTTCTATATCTCCGTATTCAGTGTAAAATTTTGATGAAAGAGAAGGTATGTAGGGAGGATGTCCG
>JAMOVU010000082.1 GCA_027067555.1 Candidatus Aminicenantota bacterium
CAATTTCTCCTGAATAAGATTTTCAAAATAATTTGTATCCAATTTGCTTTTGATAAACTTTATTTCTTTATCATAGGATGCGGTAAGAAATGGATCATTTTTAAACATCCATCCTTGAAGCATATTCATTCCTAAGATAAGGCCTTTATAACCACTCTTGGGTTCTCTTAATCTGAATTCCTTTCTATTTATCAGGCCTTTTAAGACTTTTTTATCAATACCATTTTTCGCGACATCTGCTAAGACATCATAAACTATTTTTTTGAATTTATCCGCATCTTCGGGGTTAGCATTTTTAACTGTAATATCAAAAACTGTTTGTTTCCTGCTATCATCATAATAGCAACTTACCTCTTTTCCTATTCCCGCTTTTCTTAAAGCCTGTCTTATTGGAGCTGAAGGAAGATTTACGAGGTAATCGGAAAGAATATCCATCGCCATATTGAGCTTTGTATCCGTCCCGAGTCCGACTACCACACTAAGATTGAGAAAAGTTTGATTTTTTGTTTTAGCTGTTTTTGTTGCAGGGTATGATCTTATGATTTTTTTAGACGCTGGAAATGGTTTTTGTAGGGGAATAAATGCATTAACATCCTTTTTGTCAAAGTGGGAGAGATATTCGTCATTTATGAATTTTAATTCTTTCATAAGATCATAATCCCCGTAAAGATAGATGTAACTGTTTGAAGGATGATAAAATCTTTTGTAAAAATTAATAAATCTTTTATAGCTTAAATCAGGAATATAATCGGGATTTCCCCCTGAGTCAAATCCATAGGTATTGTCAGGGAAAAGATTTCTGTTTACATAATATTCAAGATATGCTTCGGGTGATGAGTAAACTCCCTTCATCTCATTGTAAACAACTCCATTGTATTTGAGAGGAGCATCTTTACTTTTAAGCTCATAGTGCCATCCTTCCTGCATAAAGATTTTAGGCTCTTTTAAAACATTCGGGAAAAAGACCGCATCAAGGTATACATGCATAAGGTTAAAGTAATCCTTATCATTTCTACTTGATACAGGGTACATAGTTCTATCGCTTGCTGTCATAGCATTCAAAAAGGTGCTCAGAGAACCTTTCATCAAAACATCAAAGGGACTTTTCACAGGAAAATGTTTTGAGCCATTTAACACAGAATGCTCTAATATATGGGGCATACCGCAATCGCAATCCGGAATTGTTTTGAATGAAATCATAAAAGTTTTATTATCATCATTGGTTATGATTTTAATGAGTTTCGCGCCGCTTTTAATATGTTCAAAAAGCAAACCCTCTGCATTGTACTCTTTGATTTTTTCCTTTTTGAGAAATTTAAAACCATGGTAAACTTTACCTATCTCAAACTTTTGAGTGTTTGAAAAGGCAAAGGAGAATCCTAAAACAAACAAAATTACTAAAAAAACAAAAAATTTCTTCCTCATACAGCCCTCCTAAATAATTTTTAAAAATATATTACGAGAAAAGATATAAAATGTTCGGGTTTTTGTCAATTTATTAATTGGATTTTAAGATTTGACAGAAAAGATAAAAGCAAATAATATTAAATATTATTTTTTGAGGGAGGAAGTAATGATAAAGATGGATAAGTCTGTAAATTTTTCCACTGAGATTATGGCAGGTTTCACAACTTTTCTTACAATGGCTTACATAATTTTTGTAAATCCCCAAATTCTATCTGCAGCAGGAATGGATAAAACAGCTTTGATTGGAGTAACCTGTATTGTTACGGGTATAATAACTATTTTGACTGGCTTACTTACGGATACACCTATTGCAATGGCTCCTGGTATGGGGCTAAATGCATATTTTACTTATACTCTGGTAATAAATCAAAAAGTTAGCTGGGAAATTGCTCTTGGTATCGTTTTTTTATCCGGACTTCTCTTTCTTATACTTACTCTGGTTGGTATAAGGGAAAAAATTGTGGAAGCTATCCCTTCCGAGCTTTTAAATGCGATTGCCGTGGGAATAGGAATCTTTATTGCTTTTATTGGTTTGCAAAATATGAAGCTTATTGTCGGAAATCCTGAAACTCTTGTTACCACAGGAAAAATTGGAACAACAACTCTTATATCTCTTTTTACTCTTTTTCTCATAGTAATTTTATACATAAAAAGGGTAAAAGGAGCTCTTTTGATAGGGATAATAGCCGCTACAATTGTTTCAGTCTTAATGGGATACACAAAACTTCCTTCCAGGTTTATAAGTTTTGATTTAAACATTTCTCCTGTTTTTGCAAAATTAAATATAAAGGATGCTTTAAAACTGAGTCTTTTGGCTCCTATCTTTTCTCTTATGTTTGTTGATATGTTTGATAGTATAGGCTCTCTTTTGGCACTCGGTAAAGAAGCCAATCTCATTGACAAGGAAGGCAAAATGAAAAAGATAACCCCTCTTCTGACAATAGATGCTGCAGCTACTATGTTTGGAGCTTTTATGGGAACTTCCACTACTACAACTTATATTGAATCTGCAGCCGGTATAGAAAGCGGAGGAAGGAGTGGTTGGACATCTATTACCACCGGGATTTTGTTTCTTGCGGCTTTGATTTTTGTCCCGATATTATCCATAGTACCGTCGTTTGCAACAGCTCCTGCTCTTATTATGGTTGGTTTTTTGATGATGAAAAATATAAAAAACATTGATTTTCAAAATCTTGAAGTAGGGTTTCCCTCTTTTGTAATCATAATAATGATAGGACTCAGCTATAGCATAAGTACAGGTCTTGCTTTTGGATTTTTAAGCTATACTTTTATAAAAATAGTAAGAGGAAAGTTTAAGGACATAACTCCTACTATGTGGCTGATTGCAGTACTTTCTATTCTTTTCCTTGTTGTTTAATTTAGTATTTATAAGAGTTTTTATGCAATTGAACTTCTGAAGGTTTGTAAGAAGAAATATTTTTTATGAAATAAAAAGGAGATGATTTTGTTTGAAAAAATTAAGATAAATAAAGTAAGGAATTTAATATTGTTTGATTCTATATTTGTTATTGTAGTTATTTTGTTTATTTGGGTCTTAAAAAAGCATGTGGAAATTGCTTTCTTTTCTACTTTTATTATGGCTTTGCTTTTTTTTGTTTTAAAAAGGAAAAAAGTTCAGTTAAGAAATATTTCGATTGCTTTTGGGATAGCTCTTATCTGGAATATTATAGGAAGAAGTTATTATGCTTATAATTATAATTTCAAGAGTTTTTTGGGAATTTCCTTTTTACCGCTTTTTGCCTGGACTTTAGGTCTTTTTGCTCTTTATCTTTTTTATTCTTTTCATGTTGGATTTTTTAATTTAAAAGTAGGGTTGCAAAAGTTTATTTTTTATGTATTTTTGTACTGGTTTTTTCTTATTGTAATGGAAACAATAGCTTTTCATGTTATTGGAATCAGGGATGTGGCAACAAGTCAGTACAAAGGGCTTCCTGTTTGTAATTGCATTCATGCTCCGCTTTTTATGAAGTTTGTTTATTTCAGTTTGGGGATTGTTTACTTTATCTTTGTAAAGATTTTTGAAATCTATTTCCCCTTAAAAGTCAAAGGCAAATAAATCTGGATTTATTTTTCAAATCCTTCTGCTTTCTTTATTCTGTAAACCTTTTTCCTTGAAGATTCATGGTATGTTCTGGAGAGCATCTCTCCAATAAGCCCCAGAGAAAAAAATTGAACTCCCATAAAAATCAAAAGCATAGAAAGAAAGAGAAGAGGTCTTCCTGCTATTCCTACTTTTTGAATTAATCTTACATAGGCAAGGTAAAAACCGATTAATATTCCTGCTCCCCCTGTAAGAGTTCCCAAAAGGCCAAAAATCTGGAGCGGTTTTGTGGAATAGCTTGAGAGAAATTTTACAGTTATCAAATCAAGTATTACTCTAATTGTTCTTGAAATCCCGTACTTGCTTTTTCCGAATTTTCTCTCTCTATGGTTTACTTTCATCTCTCCAACCTTTCCTCCCTCTATGTGGGCAAGTGCTGGAATGAATCTGTGCTGTTCTCCGTAAAGTTTAAGGTCTTTTGCAATTTCCTTTCTGTATGCTTTTAGAGTGCATCCATAGTCGTGTAACTTTACCCCTGTTATCCATGAAATTAATTTATTTGCCATAATTGATGGTAATTTTCTTGATAAAAATGGATCCTTTCTTTTGTATCTCCAACCATTTACAAGATCAAGATTTTTTTCTTCAAGGGTTTCAATTAAATCCGGAATATCTGCTGGATCATTTTGAAGGTCTCCGTCCATTGTAATAATTATCTCTCCATCGGCAAAATCAAAACCGGCGGCAAGTGCAGCTGTCTGCCCGAAATTTTTTCTAAAATCTATGTATTTAACTCTTTTATCTTTTTCTCTGAGCTCTTTTATTTTTTCAAGAGATAAATCAGAGCTACCGTCATTTACGTAAATCAGTTCAAAATCAGGCTCATAATTTTCCATTGTTTTAATTATCTCATCAAAAAGAATCGGAATATTTTCCTCTTCATTGTAAACAGGAACTATGATTGAAATTTTGGGATTAGCCATTTTCTCCTCTTATAATCAGTTCTTTCCCGTCAAAATCTATTATAACACTATCTCCATCCTTTATTTTACCATTTAAGATTTCATATGCAAGTTTGTTCTGAATCTCCCTTTGAATTACCCTTTTAAGTGGTCTTGCTCCAAATTGTGGATCATAACCGATTTCTGCTATATGTTCTTTAGCTTTATCTGTAATATTTAGTTTTATCTTCTTTTCATCCAGGAGTTTTTGAAGTCTTTTTAATTGAATGTCCACAATTTTCAAAATCATGTCTTTTGTTAAGGGTTTGAAAATTATTATGTCGTCAATCCTGTTTAAAAATTCAGGTTTGAAGTGAGCTTTAAGTAACTTGTCAATTTCCTTTTCCAATCTTTCTCTGTCATTTATAAAATCTATTATGTATTGGGATCCTATATTAGAAGTCATTATTATTACTGTGTTTCTAAAATCAACTGTTCTTCCCTTTGAGTCTGTTAGCCTTCCGTCATCAAGTATTTGAAGAAGTATATTAAATACATCCGGGTGAGCCTTTTCTATCTCATCCATCAAGATAACGGAATATGGTCTTCTTCTAACTCTTTCGGTAAGCTGTCCGCCCTCTTCATAGCCAACATATCCCGGAGGAGCTCCTATCAATTTTGCAACAGAATGCTTTTCCATATACTCTGACATATCTATTCTTATCATAGCTCTTTCATCGTCAAAGAGAAATTCTGCGAGAGATTTTGCAAGCTCTGTTTTTCCGACACCTGTGGGACCTAAAAAGAGAAATGAGCCAATGGGTCTGTTCGGATCCTGAAGTCCTGCCCTGGACCTTCTTATTGCATTTGAAACAACCCTTATGGCCTCCTCCTGTCCCACAACTCTTTCGGAAAGCCTCTCCTCCATCTTTAATAATTTTTCTCTCTCCCCTTCCAGAAGCTTTGAAACAGGAATTCCTGTCCATCTTGAGATTATTTCAGCTATGTCTTCTTCGTCGATTTCTTCTTTGAGCATTCCCCCCTTTTGCTGTAATTCCTTTAATTCTTCATTTTTTTTCTGAAGTTCCTGCTGTAATTTTGGTATAACTCCGTATCTTATCTCTGCAATTTTATCCAGATTACCCTCTCTCTCATACTTTTGCTCAAGGGTTTTTTGCTCCTCTATCTGTTTTTTTAAGGAATTTATCTTCTCGATTATTTCTTTTTCTCTCTTCCATTGAGCTTTAAGGGCATTACTCTTTTCTTTAAGATCAGCAAGCTCTTTTTTGATTTTCTCCAATTTTTCCTTTGAACTTTCATCTTTCTCCTTTGAAAGAGCTTGCTTCTCTATCTCAAGCTGTATTATCTTTCTTTCAATTTCATCTATTTCCTGAGGCATTGAGTCTATCTCAATTCTTAGTTTTGCTGCAGCTTCATCTATTAAATCAATAGCTTTATCAGGTAATTTTCTGTCTGCAATATATCTGTGAGAGAGGACTGCGGCTGCCACAAGGGCTGAATCCTTTATTTTTATTCCATGGTGAACTTCATACTTTTCTTTTAATCCTCTTAGTATGGAGATGGTATCTTCAACTGAGGGCTCTGACACATAAACAGGTTGAAATCTTCTTTCAAGTGCCGGATCCTTTTCAATATACTTTTTGTATTCATTTAAGGTAGTGGCACCTATTGCTCTCAGCTCTCCCCTTGCAAGTGATGGCTTGAGTATATTGGAAGCATCAACCGCTCCCTCGGCAGAGCCGGCACCTACGATTGTGTGCATTTCGTCAATAAATAAAATAATCTGACCTTCGCTGTCTATTATCTCTTTTACAACAGCCTTAAGCCTGTCTTCAAATTCTCCTCTGAACTTTGCTCCTGCAAGAAGGGCTCCCATGTCAAGTGCAATTATTCTTCTGTTTTTCAAAGATTCGGGTACATCTCCGTTTACAATTCTCTGAGCAAGACCCTCTACTATTGCGGTTTTCCCAACACCAGGTTCCCCGATAAGAGCTGGGTTATTCTTTTTCTTTCTTGAAAGAACCTGAATTACTCTTCTAATTTCCTCGTCCCTTCCTATAACAGGGTCAAGTTTTCCCATTCTTGCCATCTCTGTTAAATCTTTTCCATATTTTTCAAGTGCCTGAAATTTATCTTCGGGATTCTGGTCTGTTACTCTGTGAGAGCCTCTTATTTCCATAAGTGCCTGTAAGAAGGTTTGTTCTTTTACACCGGCTTTTTCGAGAATTTCTCCCGCTTTTGTACTCTTATCCTTTAAGATTGCAAGGAAAAGATGTTCTGTTGAAACAAATTCATCTCCAAATTGTTTTATTTCTGAGAAAGAATTGTTTAAAATTCTGTTTAAGCTCTGGGATAGATAGATATCACCGCCTTGAACCTTTGGTAGTGCGTTAAGATAATTTTTTAATTCTGAAACTATTTGAATAGGTTTAACTCCTATTTTTTCTAAAGTCTTTGGTACTACGCTATCCTCCTGTACGAGAAGAGAAACCAGAAGATGCTCTGGCATGATCTCCTGATGTCCATAGTCCATTGCAAGACTTTGAGCATTTTGTATAGATTCCTGTGCCTTTATTGTAAATTTATCAAGCCTCATTTTTACCTCCTTTTAGAGACGTTATTTTGCTATATTATACACTAATTAGTATGGTTTTTGCAAAAATTAAGCACATTAAATTTGTAGGAATTGCTTAACCTTTTTTTGCTTTTAGTTTTTTAAAGTGGTAAAATATGCGATGAAAAGATTTAAATTAATAATAATTTCAATATTTGTTTTAACTTTAAGTTTACAGGCTTATGTAGGCCCCGGTGCTGGTTTTGCTTTTTTGGGCTCATTCCTGTTTATTTTCCTGGCTTTTATAGTGGCTATATTTAATTTTATAACCTTTCCGATAAGGGCACTTATAAGATTTTTTAAGAGATACAAAGCTCTTAAAAATGCGAGGGTTAAGAGAGTCGTAATTTTGGGTTTTGATGGAATGGATTTTAGTCTGACTGGAAAGTTAATCAAAAAAGGGTTACTTCCCAATTTTAAAAAGCTCAAAGAGGAAGGGACTTTTGCTCCTTTAAGGAGCACGGAGCCTCCGATTTCACCTGTTGCCTGGTCCACTTTTGCAACTGGTGTTAACCCTGGAAAACACAATGTTTTTGACTTTTTAACAAGAGACCCTAACACCTATCTTCCGGCTCTTGCCTCAACAGAAATTATTCCTCCAAAAAAGTATCTGAACATGGGAAAGTATAAAATTCCTATTTCAAAACCTGTTATAGAATTACTAAGAAAGAGTAAAGCATTCTGGAAGATAACAGGAGAACATGGGATTTACTCGTCAGTTCTAAGGGTTCCTATTACTTTCCCTCCTGAGAAATTTTACGGTAATATGACATCGGGTCTCGGAACTCCAGACTTAAGAGGGACACAGGGAAGTTTTACATATATATCAGAAAAGAGTATGAATGAGGATTTTTCAATTTCAGACGGAGTTTCTGTTATATTAGAAAAATTGGAAGATGGTTTTATTGCTAAAATTCCGGGACCTGAACATCCGATGTTGAAGGAGAAGAAAAATCTTGAGGCTACAGTGAAAATAAGAAAGATAGATAAGAATAGAGTTGAAGTTGAGACTTCAGGAAAAAAGCATGTTTTAAAAAAAGGTAAACTTTCAGAATGGACAAAACTTGAGTTTGGCTCCGGGCTTATTAAAGTTTCCGGAATTGCAAGGTGGTTTCTGATTGATACAGAACCTTATCTTAAAATTTATCTTTCCCCGATAAATATTGATCCTGAAAAACCTGCTATGGATGTAAGTCATCCGAAGATATTTTCGGTTTATCTCTCAAAGATTTTCGGACCATTTGCTACATTGGGAATGGTTGAGGATACCTGGGCTTTGAATGAAGGGCTTCTTTCTGAAGAAGGTTACCTTGATCAGGTTTATACTGCTCAGGAAGAGAGGGAAAGGATTTTCTGGGATACTTTTAAAAAGGTAAAAGAAGGGCTTGTTGTATCAGTTTTTGAAGCTACAGACAGAATTCAGCATATGTTCTGGAGATATATGAACAATGAATCTCCTGCACCAAAGCCGGGGACAACACCTGAAATAGTTAATGCAGTGCAAATCGTTTATCAAAAAATGGATGAGCTTGTCGGAAAAGTTCTTGAAAAATTGGGGAAGGATGATGCACTTATTATTGTTTCAGATCATGGTTTTAACAGGTTTGACAGAGGATTTAATGTGAACACCTGGCTTTATAAAGAGGGTTACCTTGCCCTCAAAGACGGTAAAACCAAGAGCGACAAGTGGTTTGCTGATGTTGATTGGAGTAAAACAAGGGCGTATGGAACCGGGTTAGGTGGGATATTTTTAAATATCAAGGGGAGAGAAAAGTACGGAATTGTTGAGAGAGGAGAAGAGGCGGAAAAATTAAAGCAAGAGATAAAGAGAAAATTGGAAAACCTTAAAGACCCGAAAACAGGGAAGAAAGCAATGGATATGGTATCCACAAGAGAAGAAATATATAAAGGAGCTTATGTTACGAATGCTCCTGATATTATTATTGGTTATGCAATAGGTTACAGGATTTCTTGGGAATCTGCTGTTGGGGAGGTTGGAGGAGATATTTTTGTTGATAATACGAGGTTGTGGAGCGGAGATCACTGCTTTACTTCAGAAACCGTTCCCGGTATATTCTTTTCAAACAAAAAAATAAATAGGAATGATCCTACCCTTGCCGATATTTCTCCGTCTGTTCTCTCTCTTTTCGGGATTAAGATTCCGGCTTTTATTGATGGGAGAGATCTGGAGGTAGGAAAATGAAAAGAAGAGAATTTTTAAAATTAAGCGGGTTCCTTTTAACTTTTCCCTCTGTTTTTACCCGCTCTTTAAAAGGAGAAAAGTTATACGATAAAGTTTTAATAATAGGGTTTGATGGTATGGACCCAAGAATTGCAATGAATTTGGTCGAACAGGGGAAAATGCCGAATTTAAGGAATTTCCTTAATTCACAGGCAACACTTTTAAAAATGATGTCAACACCACCACCTGCAAGTCCGGTGGCATGGGCAAGTTTTACTACTGGAAGGGATCCGGGAGCTCACGGTATATTTGATTTTATACACAGAGATCCTGAAACATATATTCCTAAGTTTTCTATTGCCGATGCTGTACCACCGAAAAAGTTTTTAAAATTAGGGAGTTATAAAATTCCTCTCGATAGTGGTGATGTGCTTTTGAACAGGAAGACAAAACCATTCTGGGATTATATTCAGGATAATGAAATTGAAGCAACTGTTTTTAAAATACCCTCAAACTATCCACCTTCTGATATGAGATTCGGAAGAGCGCTTTCGGGGATGGGAACTCCTGATGTTTTAGGCGGTTATGGTACTTACACTCTTTATACCACAGATGAGGATGAAGCGAGAAAGGAATATTCGGGTGCCAATGTATCTTATGCTTATTTTGATGAAATGAATATGCTTGAGGGTGAAATAGAGGGACCTCCGAATGCTCTAAAAGAGGATGGAGAGCCCACAATTGCCGAATTTAAAGCTTACTGGGATAGAAATCACAGAACTGCAAGAATCGATATTCAGGGTAAAGAGCTTTATCTTAAAGAGGGAGATTTTAGTAAATGGATTGAAATTGAATTTGATATAATTCCTCATATAAAAAGTATAAAGGCAATAGTAAGGTTTTATCTTTTGGATGCTCATGACAAATTCAGACTCTATATCTCTCCTCCTTCAATAGATCCTGCTGATCCCGCACAACCTATAAGTTCTCCCGATGATTATAGCAAAGAACTGGTTGAAAAAGTCGGTCTTTATCATACATTGGGACTTCCAGCTGATACAAAGGCTTTGAGCAATGAAACATTTAAGATGGAAAACTTTTTGGTTCAGGCAAATACAATACTTGACGAAAGCAAGAAAATTTTTGAATATGAGCTTTCAAGATTTAATTCTTTAAAAAGAGGCTTGCTCTTTTTCTATTTTTCAAGTCTTGATCAGGGTTCTCATATGCTCTGGTCATTAAGGGATCCCGAACATCCATTTTATCACCCTGATGTGGCAAAGGAATTTGGAGATCAGGTAGAATTACTTTACCTTGAGTTTGATAAGATAATTGGAAAAACATTAAAATCGGTTCCAAAGGATACACCTATAATTATTCTTTCTGATCATGGTTTTAATAGTTTCAGAAGAAGGGTTAATGTCAACAGAATTTTGTATGAAGGCGGATTTTTAAAGCTAAATACTAATGAATTTCCGGCTTCTATTTTGGAAGAGGCCAATTGGGATGAAACAAAAGCATATGCAATAGGGCTAAACGGTTTGTATATTAATTTGAAAGGAAGGGAGGCAAATGGTATTGTTGACCCCGCAGATAAAAGAGCGGTTCTTGAAGATATAAAAAAACTTTTGCTCTCTTATAAAGATCCTAAAACCGGTGAACCTGCAATCACAAAGGTTTTTATAACGGATGATGTCTTTGCTCATGATAATCCTAAAGTAATGCCTGATATAATTGTGGGCTTTAATCATCTTTACAGAGTTGATAATGATTCTGCTCTCGGTACTTTGGGAAAAGAGGCCATTACAGATAATCTTGATTGGTGGGCAGGAGACCACTGTATTGATCCCCATTTTGTTATGGCAAGTTTAATTACAAATGTTAAAATAGATAAAAAAAGAACCCCTGTTATTTGGGACCTTGCTCCCACTGTGCTTAAGCTTTTTGGTATTGAGATTCCCTCTGATATGAGAGGGAAAAGTTTGATTTAGGAGGTAAAAATGTTTGGAAAAAAGGTAAAATTAAGCAAAGAGGTTTATGAAAAAGCCGAAGCTCTTATGGAAATCAGAGGGTATTCCTCAATGGAGGAACTTATAAATCATCTTATTGAAAAGGAGTTTCAGGAAATAAAAGAAGAAGGAGATGAAGAGGCAATAGAAAAATTAAAAGGACTCGGATATATTTCATAAATGACAAAATTTAATCTTTTTGTAACAAAAGTTTTCGACTATATCCTTTACCCTTTCTCTTTTTTGAATCCATTTTGGGCTGTTTTTTTTCTAAGTTTTGTCTCTTCAATAGTGGTTCTTATTATTTACAAGGCTGTTTCAAGTCCGGATAAAATTAAGGATGCAAAAGATAAAATAAAAGGCCACATACTTGCAATAAGAATTTACAGGGATCACTGGAAGGTACTTCTTCTCTCTTTTTTTAAAAGCCTTTTTTACACTTTGAAATATTTTACACTGAATTTCTTCCCTATTGTCTTTATTCTCCCGATTCTGTTTTTTGTTTTTGCTCAGATGGAAGTCAGGTATGGTTACAGACCTTTTGTAAAAGGAGAGAAAGCAATTGTTAAGGTAAGATTGACGGATGATTTTGATCTTGAAACTTCGGATGTAAATTTAATTAAAAGTGATTATGTTAAAGAGAAAATACCTCCTGTGTTTGTCTATGCTTTGAATGAGGTTGATTATGTGTTAGAAATAAATAAGGATAGTTCTTTCGTCTTAGGGTTTGAGGTAAATGGAACAAAGTATGAAAAAAAATTTTCAGTGCTTCCCAAAATAGGCAATAAATCAGAGGCTTTGGGGATTAAAACTTTTTTTGTGTCAACCCCTGAAGTCTTTCTTTATCCTGCGGAGAATAAAATCAAAGATAATTCTGATGTAAAATATATTTACACAAAATATCCTTCTTACAGGATAAACTTTTTAGGCACAAGACTTCATTGGCTGTGGCACTATCTCCTTTGGACACTAATTATAGTGTTAGCACTTAAAAACAAATTCGGAGTGGAATTTTAATATTTGACAGAAGTAGAGTGAAGAGAAAAGTTGTCTCCGGTGTGAGTCTGGCTTTTCTTTTATGGTTTATTACCTTTTATCTTAAACCAGCTAATTTTTGGTTTTTGATGGGATTTTCAACTTTTTTCCTTTTAGTTTTTGTTTTTGTATTTGATAAAGAAATCTTTTCTGAATTAAAGCCTGAACCAAAATCATTTTTTTATGGCTTACTCTCAGCAGTTTTGCTGTATGGAGTTTTTTATATTGGTAATCTATTTCTCAAATATGTTTCAGCTTTTAATCTTTTAAAAAACAGAAGGATTCTCATAGAAAATATTTATGCAAACAAAGGGAATTTTTCACCCGTTTTTATCTCTCTTTTGATAATTTTTCCTATAGCTTTTGGTGAAGAAATATTTTGGAGAGGCTTTGTCCAAAGAAAAATGAACGTTCTGATCGGGAAGTGGAAGGCTCTCTTTATTACTGTGTTTTTTTATTCTATTGTTCATGTTTTTTCATTGAACCCGGTTCTTATTCTTGCAGCCTTTGTTTGCGGAATATTTTGGGGCTTGATTTATTTGTATACAGAAAACATAAGAATAGTATTAATTTCCCATATTTTTTGGGATTTATTGATTTTTATAATTTTCCCTATTTTCTGAAAAGTTTTTAGAATTAAAAATATAATTAAATCTTTATTCTTTTTAGTATAGATTATTTGATTTTAGTAATAAAGTTTACTTCATTTTTTATGTTTTTTTTGTTATTATAAAAGAGTGAAGAAGATATTAGTAATTTTTGTCGCAATTAGTGTATTTATTTTTGTGGGTTTTTTTATTTACAGCAGTGTGTCAGGAAGCAATGTTTCCAATAGCTTTGATATTAACACCAGGGGAGCCTATCTTATTTCTCAAGTTGGTAAAATCCTATTAAATGATTCTGATGAGATAAGTGTGACTCCTTTTTCATTAAGAAATGGAACAAAGCTAAGCTCTTCTGCTAAGAGTGGAGGACTTATTGTTCTGGGAACAGGAGAGGAATTGGGTGTAGGGGAGAATTCTGAAATCATAATTCTTTCCAACAAAAAGATTAAGTTATTGAAGGGTGAATTAAGGTTCTTGACTCCGACAAATGACGCTCTTTTTGTTTTGTGGGACAATTACAGCTTCAGAGTAAGGGATAAGGCTGTATTTTTAGTACAGGAGATAAAAAAGAGAAGGAATCAGGTAGATTATCAACTTATAATAAAGATCTATAGTCATGCTGTAAGGTCGAATGTGAATGGTAACAAAGTTTTATTAAAGGGGTATCAATACATCCTTGATTCTTCCGGAATTGTATCTGAGTTTAGAATGATAAAGGCACCTGAATTAAAAGAACCCATTGATGGGAAAAATATTAGCATTGATGAAGGAAGTAATATTATATTTAAGTGGGATAAGGTTCCCGAAGCAAGTTCTTATAATTTTTATTTTTCTTACAATCCTATATTTTTAAATTCAACATTAATTAACATAAAGAAAAGTTTTACAACCATTAATATAACGGACTTCAAGGAATCACCGGTGTTCTGGAAAGTTTGTGGAGTGGATAAAGCTAATAGAGAGGGGTTATGTTCGGATCCCTTTAAATTTCATATAAAGAATTTAATCCAGATTTTACAATTATGGAAAAATCCCCCTAAACTAAAAATCGAAGGGCCTCTTACTCCTACGGGGAATCTTGTTATTATAAAAGGTTCTACCGATTTGGGTGTTAATTTAACAATAAATGGAGAAGAGGTAAATGTGGATTCATCTGGAAATTTTATGCATATTTTAAGATTTAATACTATTGGTGAACATAGTATAAGAATAGTTGCAAGAAACCTTTCAGGGGCGGAAAAAGTTTTTACAAAAAATGTGATTATATACGAAAAATGAAAAAGATTGAAAATTATTTTAAGGTATTTTATGAGATATTAAGTAATGGAATTTCAACAGAAGATTTAAATGACATGATTTTTAAAATTGAAAAGAAAATGTGTGAACAATTCTCTCTTTCTTCTATTTCTCTATATTATGATACAAGTGATCTTTATTTTAATTTTAATTGTGATTGTAAACATAAAACATTGGAATTTAAACATGTAAAAAAAAGTGCTGTGGATTTTCCAACCGATTTAATTATTAAAAAAGTTGATAATATCTTTGTCTATAAATTCCCATTTAGATCCAAAGTGGATTCAATAGAAGCCTTTGTTGAAATAAAGCGAAAAAATGATTTCTCTAAGGAAGAGTTGGAAGGGACAAAGCTTTTGATTAAATCTATATTCCTTTATTTTTTAAGGCTGTATAAGGCAAAGCGCTTGTCTCTTCACGATGAGTTAACTGGTTTGTATAATAATAGATATTTGAGAGAATATTTGAGGCAGGAAAGCATCAGAGCCTTAAGATACAATACAAAATTTTCTATCATTTTTTTGGATTTGGATGGATTGAAGGATATTAATGATTCTTATGGTCATATTTATGGGGCAAAAACTTTGAAAGAACTTGGAAGTTTATTAAAAGAGTATACGAGGTCTTCTGATGTTGTTGGAAGATTTGGAGGGGATGAGTTTATAATAGTTATCTTTGGAGCAAGTAAAAAAGAGGCTAAAATTGTTGCTGAGCGATTGAGAAAAAAAATCAAAGAGAATATCTTTTTAAAAGAGGAAGGTTATAATGTAAAACTGACAGCAAGTTTTGGAATAGCATCTTTTCCTGAGGATGCAACTAATGTAGATGAATTAATAAACAAAGCTGACAAAGCAATGTACAAAGTGAAAAAAGCGGGGAAAGACGGGGTCCAATGTTATGAGGAGGAATAAAGATGGGAATTTTTGATTGGTTTTTGGATCATTTTTCTTATGATCTTGCTATAGATCTCGGAACAGCTAATACACTTGTCTACATGAGAGGGAAAGGTATTGTTATCAGTGAGCCTTCAATCGTGGCATTGAATAAGCTTACAGGAAAACCGGAAGCAGTGGGATTAAGAGCGAAAGAAATGTTAGGAAAAACTCCTGCAAATATAGTCGCTATTCGACCTATGAAGGATGGAGTTATTGCTGATTTTGATGTGACTGAAAAGATGCTTGAATATTTTATAGACAAAGCAAGAGAAAAAAGGCATCTTTTAAGACCCCGTATTGTTATTGGTATTCCTTCAGGAATTACGCAAGTGGAAAAAAGGGCTGTTAAAGATGCTGCCTTCAGAGCAAGGGCAAGAGAAGTTTATCTTGTAGAGCAGGCAATGGCGGCAGCAATAGGAGCGGGGCTTCCTATTGTGGAGCCTGCAGGTAATATGATTGTTGACATTGGAGGCGGAACAACGGATGTGGCCGTTATTTCTTTAGCTGGAATAGTGCATTCCCGTTCAATAAAAGTAGCTGGGAATGAAATGGATGAAGCTATCATTCATTATTTAAAGAAAAAATATAATCTTTTGATTGGAGAAAGATCCGCAGAACAAATAAAAATAAAAATAGGGACTGCATACCCTTTACCTGAACCCTTGAATATGGAAATAAAGGGTAGAGATTTGAAAGAGGGAATTCCAAAAACAATTGTTATAAGTGATAGTGAAATTAGGGAAGCTTTAAAATCTCCTATTGAAGCTTTAATAGATGTGGTTAAAACCACGCTTGAGAATACTCCGCCGGAGTTAGCGGCTGATATTGTCGATAGAGGGATAGTGTTGACTGGTGGAGGTTCTATGTTAAAGGCTCTTGACATAAGGTTAAGAGAAGAAACTCAGCTTCCTATTTTTACCACAGAGGACCCTCTTTCTTCCGTAGTTAAAGGGGCAGGTAAGATCCTTGAAGATATAAATCTTCTTAGAAAAGTAGCCGTAGAATAATAAATTTATGACAAGAAAGAAAGATACCATCTTCTTCGTTATTTTACTTTTTATTTCATTGGTGGTATTATCTTTGAATTCTCCGGGAAGAAAAAATATAACAAGAATAAAAAAGGTCTTTTCTTATCTTTATAGAGAAACGAGTACATTTTTTTCAAATATGGTTTTTTCAGTAGGTGATTATTTAAAAGCGAGCAAACTTCATAAAGAGACTTTTTATGAAAATATCAGATTAAAAAGAGAAATAATAAAATTAAAGGAGGAAAATGTTCTTTTAAGAGATTTCATTCTGAAAAAGGGGCTTAAAGTACCTATGAAAAAAGGTTTTTCAGCAATCGCAAGGGTTATTTCATGGGATCTTGAAGAACCATACAGAACTTTTTACATTAATAAAGGAAATAAAGATAAGATAGAGATAAATTCTCCTGTAGTAGATGAATATGGTTTTTTAGTGGGAAAAATTATTGAACCTTTATTTCCTCATGGAGCTACTGTTTTATTGATCTCGAATCCAGAGTTTGGAGTGGGAGTCAAAATAGGGGAAAAAGGAGTGCTGGGCATCCTTTTTGGAATGGGGATGGATAAAGGAATTGTTAAATACATTAGATTGACAACAAAGATAAAAATAGGAGACCCTGTCTATACCTCTGGACTCGATATGACTTTTCCTGAAGGTTTGAAAATCGGAAATATTGTAGAAGTAAAGAAAGGTTATTATGCCATTGAAGCAATTTCTGATTTAAAGGCTTTAAAGCATAATCCGAGATATGTAGGAATATTAAAATATGAAAAGAATAGGTAGCTTTTTTTTATTAAGCTTTGTTATAGTTTTTCTTAATTATCTTTTCCAAAAAGCTTTTTTTAATTTTACTTCGTATTTAAGTTTAATTACTCTTTTTTTAGTTTTAGTAGCTTTTAATTCAAGGTTATCTAATAGAACGGTTCTTCTTTTAGCTTTTTTCTTAGGACTTATAAATGATTCTTTATCTTTTTCTCCTTTGGGTCTTTCTTCTTCTTCATTGGTGATTATGGTTTTTTTTATAATTAAGATGAGGGAAAATTTTGTTTTTTCAAGGATTAAAGATAAAGCATTTTTAGGAATGGCGGGTGTTTTGTTAAAATCTTTTAGTGATATTTTACTTTCTTCTTTTTTTGAATATAAAATAAGTGTTTCCTATTTGAATATCCTTTTGATAAAACCCTTTATCTCATTCTTGCTTTTATTTTTAGTTTTCTTTTTTATAACAAAAGAGACGGATGATGATTTTCAATACAGAGTATAAAAGAAAGATTTTACTCCAGAGTAATAAAAGAAATTTAAAACTTTTATTTATTTTTATCCTATTCTTTATTTTTTTGATTTTCTTATTTTTTTGGAAAATTCAGGTAATTGATTATGAAAAATATTTTTTAGCAGCGCAGAGAAATATTATAAGGGTTGAGAGGATATCTCCTTTAAGGGGACTTATAAAGGATTCTAAAGGAAATATTATTGCTGATAATAGACTTTCCTTTGACTTAATTATTCCTAAAGAGAATATGATTTCTTCCAAAAGAAAGAGTACCGAGAAAGAAATAAAAGAGATTCTAAATATGTTGAAAAAGGGAGACAAATATGAGTTGAAAAATATGGGGACTTATTATTTAGTAAAAGAAGATATACCCTTGAATATAGCAAATTTTATTTTTTCAAACAGGAGGGAGTTTAGATATGTTTCAATAAGGGTCTCTCCCAGAAGACTTTATCCTCTGGGAGAAAGTTGTAGTAGTTTTATTGGATATATCGGTGAAGCTAATCTTAAGGAGATAAGAAAGTTTGGTTTAAAAACCGGAGATTTTGTTGGTAAATATGGATTGGAAAGGTATTATGAGAATGAGCTTAAGGGAAAAGCTGGTTATAAAGTTAAAGTTGTGAATAATCTTAATATTCTTGAAAGAATTGTGAGAGAGGTTCCGCCTGTGGCAGGAAAAACACTGACTCTTTCAATTAATTTGAGTCTTCAGAAGAAGGTAGAAGAGTTTATGAAAGAGGAAAATCTAATAGGCTCTACTATTGTATTAAACCCAAAAAATGGGGAAATCCTCTCTCTTGTCACTACTCCTCTTTTTAATCCTAATCTTTTTACCTCCTATTTTTCCAAAAAAGATTGGGATAAACTGGTCAGTACAGAGGGAAAACCTCTTATAAACAAAGCAATAAGCGGTTTGTATCCAGCAGGTTCAATTTTTAAATTGGTTGTCGGACTTGCAGGTTTGGAAGAAGGACTTATAAATGAGAATACAATAGTGAATTGTTATGGTTATAAGGAAATTTATAATAAGATATTTCACTGCTGGAATGCAGCCGGTCATGGCCCAATGAATATTACCAAGGCCATTGAACAATCTTGTGATGTTTATTTTTATGTTTTAGGTAAAAACCTAAAGATAGATCTCATTGAAAAATATGCAAAGATGTTGGGTCTTGGGAAGTACACGGGAATCGATTTGGTGGGTGAAAAGAGTGGGCTTGTCCCTTCAAGAGAATGGAAATTTAAAAGATTCCATATTAAATGGTTTCCCGGAGAAACTATTTCAGTCGCAATAGGACAGGGGCCTTTATTGGTTACTCCGATTCAGATTGCTCAACTTTTTTCCATTATTGCAAACAGAGGCTTTTATTTTCCTCCCCATTTATTAAAAACCAGAAAAAATAAGAAGATTTTTGTAAAAATAAAAAGGGAAAATTTTGAAAAAATAATAAAAGGAATGTGGCTTGTTGTAAATGGTGAGAAGGGTACCGGCAGGCTTGCAAAATTAGATGGAATAAATGTTTGTGGTAAGACGAGCACTGTTCAGGTTATTAGTAAAGAGACACTTAAAACAAAGGTGAAAAATAAAAAAGATAAAAGATGGCTTCACCATGCATGGTTTGGGGCTTTTGCTCCTTGCGAATCACCTGAAATTGTAGTAGTTTCAATGTTGGAGCATGCTGGAGGAGGAGGGGAAGTTGCCGCTCCATTGGTAAGAAAGGTAATGAAATATTATTTTAATAATATAAAGGAAAACAGATGAAAAGGTATTTTAAGTATTTTAACTATTCCTTACTTTTTACTCCCCTATCAATAACAATAATTGGTATTTTTGTTCTGTATTCCATTTTTAAAGCGACAGGGCAGCCTTTTTTCGAAAGACAAATTGTTTGGTTAATTGTATCTCTTATTGCTTTTTTTATTTTTTCCATATTGAATTATAAATTTTTTCTAAACCTTGCTCCATCTCTTTATGTATTTTTAATTGTGGTTTTAACATTTTTAATTCTTTTTGGTAAAAAGATAGCCGGGACAAAGTCCTGGATTGGAGTGGGAGGTTTGGGGGTTCAACCATCTGAGTTTGGGAAAATAGTGGTTATACTTTTAATAGCCAGAATTTTTAAAAACTATTATAAGGGAGCTTTGAACTTTATTGATTTTTTTAAAGCAGGTCTTATTGTTGGAGTTCCGGCATTATTGGTTATTCTTGGGAATGATATGGGGACGGCTATGACTTATTCTTTTATTCTTATTACATTAATTTTTATTTTGGGCGTTAGAAAAAATTTGCTCATTTTTATTGTTGTCGGAGCTATCCTTTTTTCTATAGGTTCCTGGAATTTTGTTTTAAAAGATTATCAGAAGAAGAGGATAAAAGTATTTTTGAATCCCCAATCAGATCCATTGGGAGTTGGTTATCATACTATTCAATCAAAGATTACCATTGGTTCAGGGGGGATTTCTGGTAAAGGGTTTTTAAAGGGAACCCAAAAGAAGTTAGGATTTCTTCCTGCCCAGCATACTGATTTTATACTCTCGGTTTATGCGGAAGAGTTCGGGTTTGTAGGGATAATAGTGCTAATTTTATTGTATACTTTTCTTTTTTATTCTATATTTAGGGTTGCTTATGTTGCAGAAGACATCTCTTCTTTATTGCTTGTTGGTTTAATTTTAGGGCAGATCTTTTTTCAATTCTTAATTAATATTTTAGTTAGTCTCGGAAAACTTCCGGTTGCTGGTATTACTTTGCCTTTATTCAGTTATGGTGGTTCTTCTTTGATTACGGTTTATTCTCTTCTTGGTATTGTTGAGGGAGTTCACATCTCAAAGTATAGCAGGGAGTAATGGATCCTTCTATTTTTGTTGGGATTGAAAGACCTTCACGATATTTGGGGGAAGAATTAAATGTAATAGTAAAAGATTGGGATAGTACAATTTTAAGGATAGCGTTATCTTATCCAGATTTGTATGAAGTGGGAATGTCCCACATGGGGCTTCCTATTTTGTATCATTATTTGAACAATATAAAAGGTGTACTTGCTGAGAGGGTTTTTTCTCCTGCAAAGGATTTTGAATCTACTTTGAGAAAGAAAAATATTTCTCTTTTTTCGCTTGAAAATAAAAAACCAATTAAGGAATTTGATATCCTTGGTTTTTCCCTTCTTTCAGAATTGACTTACACAAACCTTTTAAACATTTTAGAGCTTTCTAACATAGAGATATTTTCTAAAAATAGAGATGATAATGAGCCTATTGTCTTTGCAGGAGGCGTTAATGTTTTTAATCCGGAACCTATTGCTCCTTTTGTTGATGTTTTTTTTATCGGTGATGCAGAAGCAGTATTTTTTAGCTTGGTTGAGAGGATAAGAGATTTAAAAGGAAATGGGTATGGAAGAAAGGAGATTTTAGAGAGGATTTCAGGGGAAAAAGGGGTGTATATCCCTGCTCTTCATAAAGTTGAGAAAAAAGGCGATTTTTTTATTCCTGTTTTTAAAAATGGTAGAAAAATTAAGAAAGCATATTTAAAGGATTTGGATAAGTTCCCACTTCCTGAGAAACCTCTTGTCCCTACTACTGAAATAATTTTTGATAGATTGAGCATTGAGATTGCAAGAGGATGCCCGCAAAGATGCCGGTTTTGTCAGGCTTCCTTTGTTTACCATCCTTTCAGATGGAGAGATCCCAATTATTTAATAACTTATATTGAGAAAACAGTTAAAGAAAGTGGGTTTGAAGATTTCTCATTATCCTCACTCAGCACGGCGGATTATCCTTACATAGAAAAACTTATGTATGAATTGGTGGAAAGATTGGAGAAAGAAAAAGTCGGGATAGGTCTTCCATCTTTAAGACCCAAAATGATAAAAGAATTTATGTTAGAATTAATTAAGAGAACGAGAAAAACGGGTTTTACCATTGTTCCTGAAGCCGGAACAGAGAGGCTCAGAAAAGTGATAAACAAATATGTTGATGATGGGGAAGTCTTTCATTCTCTTGAGATGGCATATAAATACGGATGGAGAGCTGTTAAATTCTACTTTATGATAGGACTTCCCACGGAAACAGAGGAAGATATAAAAGGGATAGGAGAAATTCTTCTAAAAGCTTTAGAACTCGGAAGAACCTACAGAAGAAGACTTAGGATAGGGGCCACCATATCGGTCTTTATTCCCAAGCCTCATACACCTTTTCAGTGGTGTGAGTTTGCATCTAAGAAGGAGATAAAGAGAAAAAAAGAGATATTGTTGAATATGGTAAAAGACAAAAGAGAGATTTTTTTGAAGTTTCATCCATATGAAACTGCCTATATCGAGACGCTTTTGTCAAGAGGAGATAGAAGGGTAAGTAAGATTATTTATTTGGCTTTTAAAAAAGGAGCCAAATTTGATGCATGGGATTCTGAATTTGATTTTGTAAAATGGGAAAGTGCAATAGAAGAGAGTAAAGTGGATGTCTCACCATTTTTTAGAAAAATAGAAATAGAAGAGGATCTCCCCTGGGAGCATGTTGACACTGGGGTAAGAAAAGAGTATCTAATTGAGGAGTATAGAAAGAGCAAAAAAGAAGAACGAACCATTTCATGTATTGAGAGAGATTGTGAGGAATGTAAGGGCTGTTATATTCCAATAAGGATCGTAAAGGATATTTCGATAGAGACAAAAGAAGCGGACAAAAGTGAGTTAGAATTTTCTGAAAAAAGGTACTTCAGATATGTAATATCTTACAAGAAAAAGGATTCTGCTGTTTTTTTGTCAAGCCTTGAAACTGTAAGGGCAATAGAAAGAACTTTGAGAAGAAGCCCTTTTGATTTTGCTTTTACAGAGGGGTTTCACCCCAAAATAAAGATATCTTTTCTTTTTGCTGATCCTCTCGGTGTAGAAATTGAAGAAGATATTTTTGAAGTGAGATCTACCAATGTATTAAGTGATAGGGAGCTTTCTCATTTAACCGAAATAACGATAAGAGATTTGAGCTTTTTTGATATAAAAAGGGTAAAGCCAGATTCACCCCGTCTTTCAAAGATAGTAAAAGAAATTGTATTTAAAGTTTCAAAAAAAGAAATAAAAAGTAGTATAAAGTTTCCTGATTTTAAGGGAGTTTTTCCTGAGTATAAGGAGAATGAAGAGAGAGGAGAGTTTATGTATTTTACATTCTCCTATAATCCCCAAAAAAAGTTTACTCCTTATAAATTTTTTAAAGAGATTATGAAAGAATATTCTCCCTTTAAAATTAGCAAACATAGAATTATTCTCAAAGAAGAATTTTTTGAGGATAAATAAAAAAATGTGGCGAGGGGCGGAATCGAACCACCGACACGAAGATTTTCAGTCTTCTGCTCTACCGACTGAGCTACCTCGCCACTGGTGAATGGATAAATTTATCAAAAAATAATTCTACTGTCAATAGTTAAATAAGAGTTTTCTCTTTGGTTGGTAAAGTCTGATAGTTTTAATTTCTTCTTCAAAATTTTTACTCATAAAAAAATCAATTGAATTAATATTATCATTTTCGACAAATTTCCTCACTTTATCGCTCCCTGTTATTATATCAATGGGAAGTTTTTCTCTTTCGTATTCATAGGGAGGAGATTTCCACTTGAATTTGTCCGGATAGAGTCTTTTGATTATTTTGAGTATGAGTATGCCAGTTTTATAGGGAAAAGATTTTTCGAAAGCTGAAACCACTATGAAAACTCCTCCGCAAAGCTCTCCCGACCACTTGTTGAAAGTCGGAGTAAAAGCATATGGTATAAAATTAACTCCTCTTAGCTTTAATCTGTTTAATTCATTGGCTATTTCTTCAGAATTTATAAACGGAGCTCCTATTATTTCAAAAGGCCTTGTTGTTCCCCTTCCTTCGGACACATTAGTTCCTTCGAGAAGAACAGTTCCAGGATATATGTAAGAAGTTGTATAAAAGGGCATATTCGGAGAAGTGGGATACCACTTCCTTCCTGTTAATTCAAAAAATGAACCATCCCAATTTTTTATTTTAATTGGAGTAAAATCAATTGAAAGTTTCTCTTTCTTAATAAAATACAATGCTAACTCTGCCGGAGTCAAGCCATAAAGCATTGGAATAGGGTAAATCCCTACAAAAGAAGAAAATCCTTTTTCAACAATGTTTCCTTCCATTTTTCTTCCGAGTGGATTGGGCCTATCTAAAATGATTAGTTTTGTCTCTTTATTGTTGAGGGCTTTTAGGAGAAGGAAAAGTGTTGATACAAAGGTGTAAATTCTTGCTCCTACATCCTGGATGTCATAAATTATAAGATCTATATCTTCCAAATCATTTTCCGAAGGTGCGAATTTTTTTCCGTAAAGAGATATAAACTTAATTCCATCCTTTTCAAAATCTTCCGATTCTATCATATTATCCTGTTTATCTTGAAAAAACCCGTGTTGAGGGAAGAATACTTTTTTTATTTTCATGCCTTTTTTTAACAAACAGTAAAGAATATTTTCCCTGTCAAATACTATGGAAGCCTGATTTATAAGGAGAGCAATATTTAAGGCTTTATATTGATTTGTATGTTTTTCACAGAAAATTTCAGCGCCAAAGATTGTTTTTTCTTTCATCAAAAATTTTATATTAAAAGAGCTTTCAGGTAAATATTCAATCTTTTTTTGATTTTAAAATTTTTTTTATGAAATATGATATTGAGAAAGGTTCGAGTCTTTTGATATTGATTATTTTACCTTTAAAGGATTTTATCTCATCTTTAGTGAAGTAGTTATCTCCTTCGCATTTCATGATTAAATCAGGCTTTACTTTTTCAATGGAATTTTTCAAGTTTTCCACGGGAATTACAAAATCCACAAATTCTATGGATAAAAGAATTTCTTTTCTTTCTTCAAAGGGAACTATGGGTCTTTTATCCTCTTTAAATTTGCTTACTGCTTTATCGCTTAATAGACCAACAACTAAAAATTCTCCTCTCTGTTTAGCTTTTTTTAGAAAATATATGTGCCCCGGGTGGATTATGTCAAAAGCTCCTGTGACAAAAACTTTAAAACCTTTAATATTTTCTAAATTCGATTCCATCATCAAAATTCCACTGATGATTCATCCTGTAAACGCCAACATCTCTTTTGTTTGAATCAACTCTAAATTTGTGTAAAAGATGGTGATAATCGTATGGGGTACCATCTTTCGAATGACTTGCAACATCAATAAAGTAAAACCCATTTATTAGATTGAGTTTTGATATTTTAAAAACAACTTTATGCAATCCTTTCTTAAGTTTTTTCCCCATAAGATTTTCAAGAAATGTATTTGTGCCATAAACTACATGTCCCTCTCCGTTTAATATGCCAATTCCGAAACCAAAATCATCCTTTTCTTCGTTTGCCTTAACTTCTAACTCAACTATCATTCCATCTTCAGGAGAGTATATGAATTTTTCTTTTCCTGTAAGATCCTTAATTTTGACGGAAATTATTTCAACACTCTTATCTCCCCATCTTTTATTATCAACAGGGACAGATTCTTCCTTCTTTTCTTCTTTGTGTTTACTCTCTTCTTTTTCGCTTATATCCTGTAAATATGCGTCAACTACCTGCCGAGGATAACCTCTCATTACTATTTGACCTTTTTTCATCCAGATTGCCTCATCAGTGATTCTTGCCACTGTTTCAAGATCATGGCTTACAAAAACTATTGTTTTTCCGGATCTCTTAAACTCATTTATTTTATCTATACATTTGGGAACAAAGGAGGCATCTCCCACAGCAAGAACTTCATCTACAAGGAGGATGTCAGGATTTACATTGATGGCAACAGAAAAGCCTAATCTCATGAACATTCCTGATGAATAGGTTTTCACGGGTTGCTCAATGAAATCTTCGAGCTCTGCAAATCTTACAATCTCATCGTATTTCTCTTTTATCTCCTTTTTTGTGAGTCCAAGTATTATTCCATTTATAAAAATGTTTTCTCTTCCCGAAATTTCAGGATGAAAGCCGGCACCAAGTTCAATAAGCGCTGAAATTCTTCCCTTTGTAATAACTGTTCCCCTATTGGGTCTTATGATTCCTGCTATAATTTTGAGAAGTGTGCTTTTCCCCGACCCATTTTCTCCTATTATTCCTACTGTTTTCCCTTTTTCGATATCAAGAGATACATTGTTTACAGCCATAAAAACTTCTTCCGGTTTAAAATCCCTGAAGATAGTCCCATCTATGAAAGCACTTTTTAATGTGTTAAATCTATGTTTGCTTGAATATTTCCTGTATGCTTTAACAATATTTCTTAAAGATATTGCTATCTCTTTCATTATACTTCCTCCGCAAAAGTATCCTTTACTCTATCAAAAAAATAATAACCTGCAAGGAAAAAGAGCAAAGAGACAATAAAAGTAACGCTTAACTTCTTCCAGTGAGGTAAAGACCCGAAAAAGAAAGAGTATTGGTAACCTTCTACTATGTGGGTGAAAGGATTTAAAAGAAGGGCTGTTTTTATTATCTTTGATTTTAATATTGGTTCAAAATTGAAGGGGTAAATTATGGGGGTTCCGAAAAACCAGAGTGTCAGGAGGTTTGCTATAAGATTTTGGACATCTTTAAAATGAACAGTCAAAGCTGCAACAAAAAAGGCAAGGCCAAGAGTAAAAAAGAATTGAATTATCATTACAGGGATTGAAAAAAATACATACCATGTAAGAGGATGACCGAGTATAATAAAAAATAGAATTAATATGGGGAGTCCCAGAAGGAAGTTTATGAAATTTGCAGTTACGGTCATAATAGGTAAAACTTCTACCGGGAACAGGACTTTTTTAATAAGAGCGCCATGAATTGAAAGAACATTTCCTGCCTCTATTATTGAGGAGCTGAACCAGATCCATGGTAAAAGACCGGTAAACAAGAAAAGGGAATAATCTAAAGCTGTTTTTAATTCCGGTATTGGATACCTTGGTTTTAAAATTATACCGAAAGCAAGGGTATAAACAAGCATAAGCAAAAGTGGGTTTAAAAAAGTCCATAGGAAACCTAAAACTGAACCTCTATATCTTGCTTTTAGCTCCCTTGAAACAAGATTGGAAATTAATAATCTGCTTCTATAGATAGTTTTAATCTTCTCAATTATAAACATTTCTACCTCTCAATATATTTTCGATTTCTTCCTTATAATTTCCATTTTCATCCTCTAATATAATATAATCCGAGTTTGTATTATCATTTTTTATTTTTGTAAGTTCTACCATATAAAAAACCGGTGTTCTGTTTTTACGGGGGAGAACAATTCTTTCTCTTGATATGAAGTAATCTTTATTTTTGACTTCTTTTCTTAATTCTTTTTTCCTTTTGTAAGGATATATAAGGTAGAGGGAACCATTATTTTTTAAAAGATTGAATGAGTTTCCCAATATTGTTCGCATATTTAATTCTATTTCGAATTTTGCAATTCTCTTGTTGGAATTTGCGGGGAGTTTTCCACTATCTTTTTTTATGTAAGGAGGGTTTGAGAGGATAATATCAAACTTTTTTTTAAAAGGTGGGGTCTTAAAGTCTCCTCTAATTATATTTATTAAATTTTCAAATCCATTTTCTTTTACGCTTTTTTTCATTGCAGTAATCATTAAGTCCTGAATCTCCAAAACATAGATTTTATTAAAGTTTTTTGTTTTAGCAAGAATAAGGCTGATTATACCACATCCTCCTCCTATTTCAAGCAAATTTGCATTACTCTGAGGAATATTAATAAAATCAGCTAAAATAGGAGCATCAATTGAAAATCTAAAACCTTTTTTAGGTTGATAGATAATGATTTTTCCATCTAAAAAATAGTTTTTACTTAGTTCCATCTTTTTTTATTTTGCTGTCAATAATAAATGTCACAGGTCCGTCATTTATTAAAGAAACTTCCATCATTGCTCCGAAAAGACCGTCCTTTACAGGGATATTGTATGTTCGGAGTTCTTTTAAAAATTTTTCGTAAAATATCTTTGCTTTTTCAGGTGGCATAGCTCTTCCGAAGTCCGGTCTTCTTCCCTTTTTAATTTTTGAGGTAAGAGTAAATTGAGAAATAGATAAAATTTCTCCATTTATATCGAGTATAGATAAATTCATTTTATTTTTTTTATCTGGGAATATCCTTAAATTTACAATTTTGTTTGCGACAAACTTTAAATCTTTTTCACTGTCATCTTTTTCAATTCCAACTAATATCAGGATTCCTTTTTTAATAGAGTTTATAATTTTGTTATTAACAGATACAGAAGCTCCTTTAACTCTTTGTATTACAGCTATCATCTTTTATCCTCCGAATAAGAAAAAAATATTGGATTCTCTTTTATGTAATCTTTTTTGAACATTTCCAAAGTAAAGTATTCGTTGGATGAATAGGGAACCGGAAGTTGGAAATAGTAAGCAATCATAGGGAAAATATTTAAGAATGAAAAATTTTTAAGAATGTGATTCTTTCTTATTCCGTTTCCATAGATAAGAAGGACACCCTCGGGAGAACTTGATATTTTTGCTGATAAATTTTCTTTTTTTAGGAAATTATTAATCATTTGATCAAGGGGATCGAGAGGGCTTACTCCAAAAGATGAATTTACAATTAAAATATCATTGCTTTTTAAATTTAAGAGTATTCTACCAATATATTGATCTATATATTGGTAATATTTTTCAAGTATTCCTCCATATTTGTGAATTTCTTCCTCTGAGACGGATGAATAGTATTCTGGAAAGGTATATTTATAAAATCTTAACTCTGCATCTAATAGTCCATCTATATATAGGAAAAAGAATCTTGATTTTTGAGGATTGTTTAGGTGTTGTAGAAAAAGGGAGAATCTTTGTTCGTCAAATATAATATCTTTCTTTAAAGATTGAATTAGAGGAGTATCATTGAGTTCGAGTTCATCAAAGGGAGAAGGTAGCTGGGAAGTGCTTTTTTTCGGAAAAGAAAATTCTTTTTCTTCTTTTAAAAAGCGAATTTTAACACTTTTTATATTAAATTTTTCGAAAAACTGGAAAATATTTTTCCTGTATTTAGGGAAAGGTTTTGAATAGAGCTTTTTTATAAAGCCTAACTTTTCTAATGATTTTAAAAAGAATCCATTGGATAAAAGATAAGGAGAAAATTCAAAGGAGGAGGAAAAGGATTTTTTCCAGAAAGAATACATAAGGTTTTGTGATGGATAAACTCCTGTTATATATGAATAATATGCAGAACACTTATTGATTGGTTCCAATGTTTTTGTTCTTGACCAAACACCATTTTCTATAAGCCACCCGAAATTTGGTAATTTCCCGTTGGAAATTAAAGGAAAGATGAAATCATAGGAAAGCCCTTCTATATAAAGATTGATTACTCTCCTTTTTTTATTTAAAACAAAAGTATTGCCAGTTTTACTTTTTATAGAGGGGTTTATGTTTATATCTATTAATTTTTTTTCAAACAATCTAAAATTAGTATAGCTTAATAAAAAAATTATTATCAATATGGCGATGAGAAAAGGGCTTTTTTTCTCCTTTCCTTCCTTTGCAAAAGCATTCCTTTCATAAGCGAATAGAATAAGAATACCAATAAAAATAATAATGTTTAAAATAATTTCCATTTTAAGGGGGGAATAAATATAGTGGAAATAGGTATAATAATTAATAATATAAGCAAAGAGTAAGTAGGAAAACCCCACTCTTAAAAGGGTGAAGAAATAAGATAGTGTGAAAAAATCAATGGAATAATTTTCGTGAGCTATAAAATTGTAGATTCTTATATATATGATAGTAGAAAGATAAAAAATTATAAAAAACAGAGCAGAGAAAATAAGTGTATTGGAATTAACAGTGAATTTTTTAAAGGAGAGGTAAGGAAAGTTTAAAGTAAGGAGAATATTCCATGAAAAAAAAATTAAAATACCAGCACCTGCTAATGAATAAAATGTGTGTTTTGCTATTTTCAATTGTTAAAAGTCTCTTTCTGTGGATTCCATATATAGTATAGTGCTTTGTCCTATCTGGATTTCAGTTCTGTCTTCTAACTTAACAGAGCTGACTTTTTCTCCATCTATATATGTACCGTTTGTGCTGTTTAGGTCTCTTAGAATTGTTTTATTTTCTTTGATCTCAAGAGAAAAGTGCTGCCTTGAAACTTCCAAATCTGGAATAATTAGATCAGCCTGACTTCCTCTCCCAACAATTACTCTTGGTTTTGTTACCTTGTATTTGTACCCTGAACGGGGACCCTTGATTACATAAAGAAATATGTTTTTATCTTTTGGAAGAGAAAGTCCTTCATCCGCTTCTTTTTCTTTTTTTACCTGTGTTGTATCATCTTCTTTTATTTTTGCATCATAAAGGGGATTATTTACTTCGAAGATATTCCCGCATTTTGGACATTTTAATTTTACAATGGGTTTTGGTGTTAACTTTCGCTCATCCAGTTTATACCTTGTTTTACAGTTTGGGCATATAACTAACACTCTTCTCTCCTTTACTAATAAAATATATTTAAAATTGTTAAAAAAGTCAAGATCTTTGTCTTATAACACTTCTGGAATATGAAAATCAAAGCCTTCCGGAACGAAAGCATGCACATCTTTCTTAAAATAATATTGGGAATACTCTCCTTTTTCAATTTTCTTTAGAATTTCAAAAAGTCTGTCTATTTCCTCTTCAGTATTATAAAAACTTAAACTTGCTCTTATTGCTCCAGGAAATTTATCCATTTCATCATTTATTATTTTTTTCTTCACTTCTTCTACCTTTTCTTTTGAGAAATTCATGAGTTTTGCAAGATAAGGATGTGCACAGAAGCATCCTGCTCTTACTCCTATTCCTTCTTCAAATGAAAGGATAGAAGCAATTAGAAAAGGAGAGAGTCCGTCGTCATTTTTAAATGAGAATACACTAAAGTCTCCTTTATTTCTATTTTTGTCTCCTAATAAAGTGAATTTACTTAATTCTTTAAATTTTTTTATAAAGTATTCTGCAAGCTCTTCTTCCATCTTTTCAAGATTTTCAAATCCGTAAGAACTTAATTTTTTTAAAGTTAGAGCAAGGGAAATTGCTCCCGGGATATTAGGAGTACCAGCTTCTTCTCTGTCTGGAAGTTCTGCCCATACGGTTTCTTCTTTTGCTACGAATTTTATAGTGCCACCACCTACACATGAAGGATCTTTGGCTGAAAATATTTTTTTGTCCCCAAGCAATGCACCGGAACCAAACGGTGAGTAAATTTTATGGGCAGAAAAAGCTAAAAAATCTATTTTTTCAGAATCTTTATCTGTTGTCATGGATATTTTTTTATGGGGAACAAGTTGAGCTCCATCAATGAAAACATATGCTCCATATTTATGGGCTATACTGGCTATTTTATGAACAGGGTTTGTATAGCCTGTAACATTGGATGCTCCAGTTACTGCAACCAATTTAATGTTTCCATCTTCTTCCTTAAGTATTTCTTCAAGTTTGTTAAGATCAAGCCTTCCGTTTTCCTCTACTTCCCACCATCTTGTTCTGAAGTATTTTTTCCAGGGAAGAATATTTGAATGATGGTCCATTTCTGAGATAAGAATTGTTGCATCGGGGAAGTTGGCTTTTATTATTCTTGCTAATTTATTTATGGCTTCTGTGGTATTTTTTACAAAAATTGCAGTATCATTTTCTGCGGCTCCCACAAATTTTTTTACATACTCTCTTGATTTATCAAATAATTCTGTTGAATAAAAAGCCTTATAACCTGTTCCTCTATGTACATTAGAGTAGTATTTCATAATTTCTTCCATTTGTTCATAAACACTTTTTAAAGCGGGCGTTGATGCGGCATTATCGAAGAACACATATTCTTTGTCTCCATTTAAGGTTTTTACCATAGTATCAAACCCCAAAATATCTCTTCTCAGTTCTTTCATCACAACCTCCCTATCTTTTTATTCAGCTTATAATATATTTTATTTAAAGTTTTTTGTCAAAGACTTTTTCTTACCTTCTTCTTTTTCCTCCTTTTCTTTCTATCACCATTAAATCATATACTTTTAGTTTAGGGACTTTGATTATTATATGTCTTCCTGTGATTTTATATCTAATTATAGTTTTCTCATGGAAATCGGGAGAGATTAAATAACCTGCCTTTGCGATTGAAAAAGGAGGTCTTTTTATTTTTATTTCTATATTCTCCTTTTCTTTTATTTTATCTGATTGAATACTGTGATCATAGTTTAATATATGAATTATAATTTGATTTTTATTGAAGTTATAATAAGGAGTTACTATTATTTTTCTCTCCGCATTTTCTATATATTGGAAAGAATCGGTTAACTTCAGTATTAAGTCTCTTAAAGATTTTCTATATTTATCTTCGTATGAGAAGAAGTAAAGGGATCCGATATCCCATTCTCTATTTTCATATGGCCAGCTGTCTAAAATTATAAATGCTCCCTTTCCATAGTTTTTTATTCCTGTTCCGCTTAATTTAAAACTTTTTCCGGAAAAAATTAAAGCTTTTCCCCCTTCTTTTACATACTCTTTAATTTTATCTATTTGGTTGTTTTCTATTTGTTTTGTATTTGGAATAATAATAAGCGGATATTTTTTTAGTTCATTTAATTTTACCCTATCTTTTAAATATTTACCTCCTCCTCCGAAGATAACATCATATCCTATGTTTGATTCTGAAAGAGCCTGAGAAATCCCTAAAAAGGAGAAATATCTATTTCTAATGTTTTCTGAGTATAAAAATAAGATTGCAATATCTGACAATGTTTTGCTGTCATTCGAAAACAAATTTGTATTGGTTTTTATAAAGTATGCAGCTTTTGCACACTTTTCCCAGGTTTTGTAGTTTTTAAAAGGTTTTCCATAGTATATTGCAAAAGCCCCTTTGTTTATATATGCTTCCATAAATCTAATATAAAGATAATTTGCAAATTCTCCATTGTTATAGCTTTCGTTGAGTTTTTTGACGGTCTCGGTATCTAAGAGGGAGACAAAAGTATTTCCTGTTGCTTGAAAAGCAAGTTTTTCCCATGCAAGCCATTTATTTCGTGGATAGGGATAGAGTATTTGATTAGCTGCTGCTGAATAGTGATTCTCAAAAGTATAAAAATCCAAAAAATCACTGAAAATCAGTCCTTTTACCCAGAAATCTCCTATTTGAATTCCTCCCAATGAGTAAGAGTTAGCCGAGATAAAAATATTTCTACCTTTATTTTTTGCATAATTTTTTAAATATCTTACGAGTTTTCTTTTCAAAATATAGTTGTTTTCTTCATTGAAATTAATATACTCTTGAATTAAAGAATCTTTTGATATCCTTTCAAAGTATTTTAATGTTTTGGTACTATTTATTCTTTTTTTCAAGTCTTCTTTTTCTATATCTGAGATATTAAATTTTTCTTTAAGTTCTCCATCTGTGAAATTATTTTTTAAATAACTTCTGAATCCATTGATACAATGCTCACAAAATCCCGGCTCTTTCATTCCTGAATACTGGCTAAACCATTGATAAAGAGGTATAAAACCACCTCCTTGTATTTCATCTAACACAATTAAATCAGCTCCAGAATCTATGGCTTTTTTCCCATGACCTATCATCCATTCAAGCCAATTATTATTGTTTGAGCACATAAATTTTGACTCTGCAGACAGGTCCCAGTCTGAAATTTCTCCCCTGTAGCTTTTGCACGAAAGCTCTTTTAGTTTATCCTCTTGCATTGTTTCATGGCCTTGGGTTGTTAATATTGTGGCAGGAACAATGAAATTATTTTTGTGAAGATAATCTACAAATTTTTGATCACTATCATAATTTTTGTTTTCATAGTAGGATAAAAGCATCCTTCCGAAAGCAAAGGGTGAAGAGACTTTGCCTATATATCCATTCCATAATCCATTAACTGTTATTGAAAATTTTTCTGAGTCTTCTTTGTCAAAGACTGTTACACTGTAAATTTGAGGCTTTTTAATCCAATTACTGATAATCTCAGATTTTAAGAAAAAAGGGATTAAAGCCAGAGAAAAGTAAAACAGTAGTCTTTTTATAGATAAACTCCTTTCTAACTTTTTCTTTTTGTTGTTAAGTACATTATAAGCATTATTAAACCAAAAGCGAGCATAATCAAGCCCCAGATGAGGTTGAAGTTGAATCCGAGCTTGTCTATTACTTCCTGTTTATGAAAAAGACCTGAGATTGTTATTATTACGCCTATTAGTGTAAAAAATAGTCCGATTGGAAGTTTTATGTCAAGTCCCATTTTTCCCTCCTTACCAGAAAATTATGTTTAAAATTAGAGTTGCTAACAAAACCACGCCAGCGAGGAAAGATGGCTTTAAGTATAGAGGAATATTAGCTTTATATTCTTTTGGCGTCAAAGAATAAACGAGTTTTACCATTTCTGAATCAGGTTTGGGTTTTGTGAAGTAACTTATAATTATTGTTGTTAGAAAACATACAACCCATGCTACAATCGCTCCATAAAAATTCGCTGACATTTCACTCCCATAATGGATTATACCGGCTTTATATATAAGAAAATAATGAGCTGCTGCTGCTGAAGTTCCAGATACAAGCCCCCAAAAAGCTCCGTCAGAAGTTGCTCTTTTCCAGAACATCCCCAAAAGAAATGTTGCGAAAAGTGGTGCATTAAAGAATGAAAAAAGAAGTTGCATGTAGTCCATCAAATTATTAAAATACATGACTATATATGTTAAGGCTATACTTGCCAAAACTCCGAAAACAGTGGCCATTTTGCCCATCCAAAGATAATGTTTGTCATCTTTTCCCGGTTTTATGTAACTCTGATATATATCAAAAGTCCAGACTGTATTAAAAGCTGTAACATTTCCTGCCATTCCGGACATAAAACTTGCCAAGAGAGCAGTTAGACCAAGTCCTAACAATCCCCTTGGTAAATAATGTTTAATTAAAAGAGGAAGAGCCATATTGTAGTTTACATTTGCTGCATGACCTGTTTTTAAGAGAGAATCAAGGGCTGATTTAAATTCCGGGATAACCAAAATAGCTATCATTCCCGGGAGCACAACGAAAAGAGGAAAAATCATTTTAGGGAAGGCTCCGATTAAAGGTGTCCTTCTTGCTGCATTAAGGTCTTTTGATGCAAGGGCTCTTTGGACAACTAAAAAGTCTGTACACCAGTAACCAAAAGATAAAACAAAGCCGAGCCCGAAAATCATTCCAAACCATTCAATTCCCATTGGATTATTTGCAGCTGATGATAAAGGTTTCCATAAATGTGTGAAGTTTTCAGGTAATCTTTTAACAAGATCACTCCATCCTCCAACTTCTCTCAGTCCGAGATATGAAATCGGGAAAAGGCCGAATACAATTAAAAGGAATTGTAATACTTCATTGTATATTGATGAAGTAAGTCCTCCGAAAAACACATAGAGTAAAACTATGACAGCAGATACTATAACACTAAAGTGAAAAGACCATCCTAACAGAAGGTTAAAAATAATTCCCATAGCATACATATTTATTCCTGACATTAAAAGAGTAAGAACCGCAAATGATATCGCATTAAAAGCTCTTGTCTTCTCATCAAATCTTAATCTTAAATACTCGGGAACAGACCTTGCTTTTGAACCATAGTAGAATGGCATCATAAAAACTCCGACAAAAGCCATTGCCGGAATAGCTCCTATCCAGTAAAAGTGTGCAGTTAAAATTCCGTATTTTGCTGAATTTGCTACCATTCCCATAACTTCAAGTGCCCCCAAATTAGCTGCTATAAAAGCTATTCCTGTTATCCAGGCAGGGATGGACCTCCCTGATAAAAAGTAATCATCACTTGTTTTAATTGCTTTTTTTAGAAAATATCCTATTCCCAGAACAAATCCGAAATAAATAAGAATTACGAGATAGTCAAAGATAGAAAGTGTCATTTACTCCTCCTCTTTTATTTGAAAGATCTCAGCACCGTTTACGGCTTCGGAAACATAAAAATCTGGTTTCAATCCTGTTCTCTCATAATATTTTTTACCAACAATCTCGATAAAATTATTTATACTTTGCTCTTTTACAATACTTACGGTGCATCCTCCGAAACCGGCTCCTGTCATTCTGCTACCTATTGTTCCCTCTATTTTTAAAGCTTCTTCAACCAAAATATCTAATTCTTTACAGCTAACCTCATAGAAATTCTTCAAGGATGTGTGGGATTGGTTTAATAATTTCCCGAAATCCTTGATTTTCCCATCCTTTAATAAGTTAACCGATTTAAGTACTCTTTCATTCTCCTCAACTACATGCTTTACTCTTTTAAAATTGATTTCAGGAAGCAATTTTTTGATTTTACTCAGATCTTTTGACTTTACATCTCTGAGAGAATTTATCTTATAACCATTCTTTTTAAGAATTTCAACAGCTTTCTCGCATTGCTTTCTTCTTTCATTATAAGCGGAGGATGATAATTCCCGGGGTTTGTTTGTATTGGATATTATTATTTTGTATTCATTCATATTAAGGGGAACAATTTCATAGTCAAGGGTTTTTGTATCAAGAAATATTGCAGAATCATTTTTCCCGAGAGCAACGGCAAATTGATCCATGATTCCACAGTTGACCCCTACAAAATTGTTTTCGGCTTTCTGACAGAGTAATGCAATATCGACAGGACTGAGATTAATATCATTTATTTTTGAAAAAAGAAGTGCATTTATAACTTCGAAGGCAGCTGAAGAAGAAAGGCCACTTCCCACCGGAAGATTACTTTTAAAGACAATGTCAGCTCCTCTTTTCACCTCTCCTACATTTTTTAACTCATTTATGACTCCTTTAATATAATCACTCCAATTCCTTTCTTTTTTTAGTTCCTCTGATAGCTCAAAACTTACAAGTTCATTAAAGTCCATTGAAAACACATTGATTTTGCTGTCATTTCTTGGCTTTGCCACCCCTTTTATTTCAAGGTTTATTGCAGCTGGGAATACAAAGCCATCATTATAATCAGTATGTTCTCCAATTAAATTTACCCTTCCCGGTGATCTGAGTTCAATTGTAGCTTTTTGTGAGAATAATTCCTTAAATTTTTCTTTCAATTCATTCATCTTTTTACCAGAAATTTATAAATTATCTTTTGGGAGTATTTTTCTCCTGGTCTTAATATAGTGTTTGGAAAATTTGGATGATTCGGTGAATCCGGGAAATGCTGAGGTTCAAGGCATAGGGCATAATGTTTATAATATCTTTTCCCACCTTTTCCTATTATGCTTCCATCCAAAAAATTTCCGGAATAAAATTGAATACCCGGTTGAGTTGTATATATCTCCAGAATCCTTCCCGAAGAAGGTTCTTCAAGTTTTACTGCAAAAGATAGCTCATTTTCCTTTTTCTTATTAAGAACAAAATTATGATCATATCCTCCCTTTACCTTTGCGATTCTTTCTCCAATTCTATGGGGAGTTCTAAAATCAAAAGGTGTATTTTCAACGGGAAGAAGTTTTCCTGTTGGAATAAGTTCTTTATTTACTTCGGTGTACTTATCTGCATTTATTGTTAGAATATGGTCAAGGATATCTCCGTTTCCTGCTCCTTTTAAATTAAAATAACTGTGATTGGATAAATTAACAGGGGTTGGTTTGTCTGTTTCTGCCTCAAATGAAATAGTGAGAGAGTTGTTGTTATCGAGGAAATAGAAAACCTTTACTTTCAAATTTCCAGGGTAACCCTCCTCTCCATCTTTACTAAGGTAACTTAATTCTACTCCTATCCCATTGTCTTTTTTTATCTTTTTACCTTTCCAGAGAACCTTATCAAAACCTTTTTTCCCACCATGAAGATGATTTTTACCATCGTTTATTGTGAGTTGATACTTTTTTCCGTCAATAAAAAATATTCCTCTATTAATTCTATTTGCATATCTCCCCACTATTGCTCCGAAGTAAGGAGAGTCATTTATATATTTTCCCAGACTTTCATAACCTAAAACAATATCAGCGAACTTCCCTTTTTTATCCGGGACTATCCACTTTGTTATTATTCCTCCGTATTCACTTATTTCTACTATAATTCCATTTTTATTTTTTAGTGAAAAAATATGAGCTATCCTTCCATCTTTTAATTTTCCATGAATCTTTTTTTGAATTTTCATTGTACTGTTTCCTCCCCACAGAAGAAATTGAAGAATAAATACTGTAAACATTACTTTTGTTAATTTCAATGCTTTCCTCCTATAAACCATAAAAAAATTTTTACATAAAAGGGTTTTACAGTCAAGAAAACCAAAAACTAAAAGCAGATCAGGTGATTACCTTTTTACCAAAGAAAAAGATTATGAGAAAGATTATAATTAAGCCAAATGGGACTGAAATAAAATAGGGAACTCCAAAAGAAATTGGTAAAATCCCTGCAAAAATTGTAATTAAAGCAACTGTCGTAGCATAAGGGAGCTGGGTTCTTACATGATCAAGATGATCACATGAAGAAGCCATGGAGCTCATTATCGTGGTGTCGGATATTGGAGAGCAGTGATCCCCGTAAACTGACCCAGCTAAAATTGAAGATATTGTTAATATTATGAATTTTTTATAATCGGGATTTCCTATTAAAAGCGAGTGGGCTAAAGGTATTACAAGGGGAAACATGATACTTAATGTCCCCCATGAGGTTCCTGTAGAGAAAGAGATTACAGCTGAAATAATAAAAACTAAAACAGGCAGTAATTTATAACTTAGAGAGGTGCTGAGAGTGTTTACAAGATAATCAGCTGTTCCTATTTTTACAATGACAACTCCTAGAGACCAAGCAAGGACTAAAATCACAATAGCAATGACCATTGATTTCAACCCCTGAAACCATGCTTCAAGGGATTTTTTTATTGTCAAAAGTCTTTGTCCGACAGCAAGAGAAATTGCTACAACAACTCCCAAAAAAGAACCCCATAAAAGTACATCAAAGGAATTAGCCGAAGAAATTAATAACCCCAGATTTTTAATTATGTTTCCGGAAAAAACCTCAGAAAAGGTAACACCTTTTTTGGAATAATTAAGAAAACCCGAGTAAAAAAGTCCTGCGAAGGTAAAAATAATTACCGTTAAAATTGGTAACATTCCATTATACCATCTTTCTTTTACCCCTTTTTCAGGAAGTAGAATATTTGTTTCAAAATCTGTTAAAGGAATTGCTCCCTCTCTTAAAACCTTTCCTTTTCTTGCTCTTCTTTCAGCTTTTAACATGGGTCCGAATTCCTTTTTCAGGGTAAATGTAAGGAAAACGAAAAATAGGGTAAAAATTGAGTAGAGCCTGAAAGGGATGGATTGAAGAAAAATTGAATATGGATCATAGTTTATAGAGTATGCTTTGAATGATTGCCCTATTAAGGAAATTTCAAAACCAATCCAGGTGGAGATTATTGCAAGTGAGGCCACGGGAGCTGCTGTGGAATCAACAATGTATGCTAATTTTTCTCTTGAAATTTTCCACTTGTCAGTAAGAGGCCTCATTGTATTTCCTACTAAGAGAGTATTTGTATAATCATCGAAAAAGATTAAAATCCCAAGAAGCCATGAGTAAAGCTGGGTTGTTTCAGCTGATTTTATTTTTTTTGCCAGTGAGTTTACAATTCCTTTTATTCCTCCTGATTTATTAATAATTCCTACCATCCCCCCCAACATCATGGTGAACACAATAATGGAGGCTCTGTCTTTGTCCGCAATTGCATTGATTATGTATTGGTCAAGAGTTCTAAGTAAACCTTCCCAGATGCTTAAATTGTTTAAAATAACCGCTCCGCTGAATATCCCCAAAAAGAGAGAAATAATAACATCTTTAAATATAAAAGCTAAAAAGATGGCTATAAAGGGAGGTAATAAAGTTACTATCCCAGGGATAACCAAAAGTTTTTTTTCAAAAACTTTTCCATTTTTTACTATTTTTATGTTAACAAAACCTGTTTTAGAGAATTTGTATTCTTTTATATTTGCAATATTTTTAGAATTCACATAGATTATTTCATCTCCCTTTAAACCTGAAATCTTGATAGGTTCGTTTTTTAAGATAACATTTGGAAATTTTATTCCAATATCTTTTTCTGCAAAAAGAAAACCTGAGTTAATAAAAAGAATAACAAAGATGATAAAAACTAATGTCTTTTTTATATTCATCAAAAAACTTATCATAAACTTTTTCTTTCATCAATATGTTGGATATTTTTTTGGGCGAACGAGGAAGGATTTATGAATCATAAGAAATGTGATAATATTTTAAATGTTTAATTTATTTTTTAGAAAAAAGCAAAAAGTTGCCCTTGTTTTAGGAGGTGGGGGAGCAAGAGGGATAGCCCATTTGGGTGTTTTGAAGTTTCTTGAGGAAATGAACTATCAATTTGATTTTATAGTTGGTACTTCCGCCGGAGGGGTGTTTGGAGCTTTTTATTTGAAGCATTTGGATATTGCTAAAGCTTGGAATGAGTTAAAAGAAGAAGTCTATGAAAAGAAAGAAATATCAGAAAATCTTTCCAAAATAGTTGAAAACAATGAGAAAATTTCTTTGCTCTCCAGATTTAGAGAGAAACTTTATGAAGCGAGAATTCTTTTTAAAGAAGGAATTCTTGAAAATGATTTGTTAAAAGAATCTTATGGGATTATGTTTAAAAATTTGAAAAATATTGAAGATTTAAATGGGAAAATATTCATAGTAGCAACAGATTTATTAACCGGAAAGGATGTTGTTTTTTCTAAAGGGGAACTCTTACCTGCTTTGATGGCAACATCAGCTCTTCCCGGAATATTCCCACCTGTAGATTACAAGGGGTTTTATCTTATAGATGGTGGAAGTACACAAAAATTACCTACCATTATAGCAAAAAAGCTTGGGGCTGATAAAGTTCTTGCGGTGGATGTAGGAAGCAATTTAAACAAAAGGGAAAAACATCATCCAACAGGAGCTAAAATAATAATAAGAATAGAAGATATTGTTTCATACAGATTACATCTTACTAATGTAAAGCATGCTGATCTTTTGATAAGGCCAGATATTGAAAGATTTAAATGGTATGATTTTAATAAACATGAAGAAATCTTTGAACTTGGATATAAAGCAGCAAAAGATATTGATAACAAAATAAAAACATTTTTTAAAAGCTCGGATAAAAAGCCAGTCTGCTCCTATTGTTCGGAAGATTTTATATTAATTTAATTTTTTACTTAAAAAACAGATCAGCTATCTTTTTTATCCTTTGTGCTTCAAAATAACTATCTTCCATCGTGAGGT
>JAMOVU010000083.1 GCA_027067555.1 Candidatus Aminicenantota bacterium
GAAATAAATTTGAATTTTAACTCTTACAGAGTGGAAAAATTTTCTTCGAGGTCAAAACTTATCTGGTTTTTTAATGATAATATTTTTGTGTCTACAAAGAATTCGGATGATGATTTTAAATTGATTAAAGTTAGCTTATAGAAGAAAAAACAGCGCTGTAAAATAAAAGAAGGAGGATTTAATGAAAGAGAAATTAAAGCTTACAAAGTTAAAAAAACTTAACAAAATTAAAGGTGGTTCAATTAAATATGGAGGCTGTTTTTGTGGGTGTTATTATGCAGATAGTGGAGGTTCTTCAGAATATTATAATTTTGATGCTAATTGGGCACGTGGTTTATCATCACCGCCAAAAAAATAGCAAATAATTAATTCAATTAAACAAAACAGAGGGCCCTCACTTCTTGTTTTTTTATGTAAAACTTAAAAATTTAAACTTAAATGTTGGGTATTGTTAAGTAAAACATCCTTTAATAACTATTAACATTAAGATAATTTATTTAAAGTTATTCAAGAAGGTGATTGTGTATGGAAAACAATTAAGTGCAATATGTTTAGGAGGTAAGTATTTATGTTAAAGAGTTGTTTGAATGTAAAAATTAAAAAACTAAAGATATTGGTTATGGTCTTTTATTTGTTTTTGAATTTATTAATTTTAAATTTATATTCAGAAGAAAAGTCGATAAAAAAAATAAAAATATTAAAAGAAAATGTTCTGAAATTATGCTGAAGGATATTTCGGGGAAAGAGATAAAACTTTCCAATTATATTGGGAATAAATTAATAATAGTATTTTGGTCTCCCGAATGTTCACATTGCGTAAATATGTTAGATGGTCTGAAAAGAGTATATAAAAATTATGGAAAAAAAATAAAACTAATAAGTGTATTGATGATACCTGTTGATGATAAAGTTAAGAATAAATTGAAAGTATTAAAAATACCTTTTGCTGTATATAGAAGAAATGAGAGGGGGGGGTGGAATGGGTTTATTGAGAGGGAAATAGATAGGGATGTAATAAAAAGTATAATAAATAAATATTATAAGAAGAGCGGAATGTCATATAAAAAAATGCTTAATAAAATAAATATTGAAGAAAAAGATTATCATAAATTTATGAGTTTATTGCATAAATATAAATTATTAAATAAAAGTTAACCTATGGGTTAATTAATTAACTTATGGGTTAACTTCCGGAAAAGATCGATAATAAAGCATATTGAGGTGATTTGATGGTTGTTGGTTAACCTATGGGTTAATTTGCGGAAAAATCGGGAAAAGTGTGAATTTTGAATGTGTTTTATTATAGGGGGTTTCGGGAAATTGGCATTTTGGCATGATTTTTGCTTAGTATATTTATGATAAAAAATTTGAAAAAATGCATAAAAAACAGAATATTTATTAACATAACCAGGGAAGATATTTATATTAAAAACACTGAAAATTTTTATAGAATAATAAGTGTATGTATAGTTGATAAAGTTAGTAATTTGCAGAAGGAGGTTATTGATGAAAAGTTGTAAGGAGTTATCTTTATTAAAGGGAATAGGTTTTGTTGTTTTCATGTTTTTATTCTCATTAACAATTTCCGCATCACTTCTCGATGTTTATAAGAGTGGTAAAATTAAACTTGTTCCTGATCCGGATTTCGGTAAAGGTACTGAATGGGATTTGTATTTTCCTCAGGGGATAAAGGATTTGGTATTTGCACAAGACGGCAGTTTTTTTGCAACAGGTCTTGGAAATAAAGCTCAGCACTGTGTTTATAAGTTTGATAAGAACGGAAAGTTTATAAAAAAGATAGGAAGAAAGGGAAGAGGTCCGGGTGATTTGTATCATCCCGGGGATTTGTCGATTCTTGATAATAAATATTTACTTGTGAATAATTATCCCCTTGATAAAAAAGTAAGTGTTTTTGATTTAAACGGTAAGTTTATAAAAATAATAAAAACAAAAGAATTTGTATTTGACATTGTTTATTTGAATAATAAAAAAATAGCTTATTTTTCTGAAAAAGATTTGGGAAATAAAAAAATAAAGTTATTTGTTGTTATTCTTGATATAAAAACAGGTTCGGAGAAGCGAGTATATTCGTATGTTGGAAAGATTAGAATGGTAAGAACACAAAAGCAAGTTATTATAGAAAGAGAAATTCAAGATATGATTTTTATGGAAAGATCAAATCATTATAATTTGATAATTGGTAATAATTATATGAATAAACTGCTTTTCTTTTCTTTAAATGGTAAAAAATATAATGAGATAAGTTTGAATTTACCTTTAATAAAGGTTGATGCTTCAAAAATTAAAAGATTTTGGAATGAAGAAAAAGAATA
>JAMOVU010000084.1 GCA_027067555.1 Candidatus Aminicenantota bacterium
AATAGTTTTTAATTTTTCATTGAATTCTTTTGAAAGAGCTTCATATTTGGGTTTTAAAGAATCCTGTGGTGGTTTTGAACAATAAAGGGAAAAAATACTAACCATAGTTAAAAGAACAAAAAAAACGGTAATTTTCTTACTCATACTAATCTCCTGTTTTAAACGATTGTTTATTATAGCATAGGATTTGAGAGAGTAAAAAAATTATTCAGAATGTGTTTCAAATCTATTTATATCCTCCACTTTACCTGCCACTATAAGTGAATCACCATCCATAATTATTTCATCCCCTCCCGGTAAAGGGATTGTTCTTGGAGGATTTTTCCTTTTGATTAAAACTATATCCACTCCGAATTTTGACCTTAATTTTATCTCTTTGAGAGGTTTATTTAAAACAAAAGAGGGAGCTTCAATTTCTTTTATATAATAACCAGGGGTAAGTTCAACGATCTCTCTATCCTTTGTGAATTTTAGTTTTGATAATAAAAGACTTGTAGCTTCTCTCTTTTCCATCTCTTTATTATAAGTTTCTATAACATCTTTTCTGTTTACAACTCCAATTATTTTACCATTTTCAACAACCGGGATCTCGTCAATATCAAGTTTACCGAGAAGGGTCATTGCAGTTTCCAGATTATCATCAAGACTTAATGTTTCAACGCTTGTTGCAATATCATCTGCTAACAGGAAGTTTTCAAATGTTTCTCTTTCTCCTAAAATTACCTTTAGATTACTTAAAGTAATGATTCCAATAAAATTATTTTCAGAATCAACTACATTAAAAACATTGTGTCTCCCCTTTAATGCTTCCTCAAGTACTTTATTGGCAGTATCATTTTGATGGATGATAATAAAATCATTGCTTATTATATCCTTTACTTTTAGTTTTTTTAAAACATTTATTTCCACACCCTCTCTCAAATAAATCCCTTTTAATTTTAATTTTAGTGTGTAGATCGAATATTCATTGAACACTTCTGAGATCAAAGATGCAATTATGCATGTCATCATCAGTGGAAGTATTACATTATAATCACCGGTTAATTCAAAAATTATGATTATAGCTGTTAAAGGTGCCTGAACCGCTGCTGCAACAACTCCCCCCATCCCTACAAGAGCATATGCTCCAGTGGATATGTGAAGAGAAGGGAAAAGCATTTCTGAAATTTTTCCTACGAAAAATCCGGTCTGAGCTCCCATAAAAAGAGATGGTGCAAAAATGCCCCCGGAACTTCCTGATGAAAGGCTTGTTGATGTTACGAATATTTTTACAAAAATTAAGATAATGGCTAACATAAGACCTATGTTTTCCTGAAGGGCAAGGTCTATTGTTTCATACCCTGTTCCTAATATATGAGGAAATTTTAATGCGACAATACCTATTATAAGTCCTCCTAACATAGGTTTTAAAGGTTCTGAGAACTTAAATCTTTCCCACTTTTCCTCTGCAAAGTATAAAAATTTTATAAATATAACACCAACTATTCCGCTTATAATTCCGAGAATAAAATAGAGAATTAGCTCATATGGAGAATTAAATGAGTAAACGGGTACTTTAAATACCTTTTCTCCGCCCTCTATTGCAAGGAGAACCATATTTCCCACAACAGAGGCAACTATAATAGGGGCAAATGAGGTTATTGCAAAATTTCCCAGGATGATTTCAGCTGAAAAAAGGGCTCCAGCAATAGGCGCGTTGAAAGCTGCTGAAATTCCAGCCGCTGCTCCTGCCCCAACAAGTGTCTTAAGATCGCTTTCCGTTAATTTAAAGAATTGCCCTATTGAAGAGGCAATACTTGAGCCTATTTGGACAATCGGACCTTCTCTTCCGACCGGACCTCCCGAAGCAATTGTTAATGAAGACGCTATTGCTTTAATAAAAGCAACTCTTTGCCTGATTTTTCCCCCTTTTAATAGAATTGCCTCCATAACTTCGGGGACACCGTGCCCCTTGGCTTCTCTTGCTCCCCAGTAGATTATGGGTCCAACTATTAATCCGCCTAAAGCTGGTATTAGAATTATCTTCCATGTTGGGGCTTCCTTTACGACATTGATAAAACTTATAGGGTAACCCCAGAAGAAAATTTTTGAATAGTGAATTAAAATTTTTACAAGATATGCACCGGCTCCTGAAACAGCACCTATGAAAATTGCAAGAAGTATAAGAAAAATATGATGCCTGCTTGTCTTTAACTTTTCTTTATTTATTATGTTAGAGCTCATTATCAAAAATGGTGGGCGATGGAGGATTCGAACCTCCGACTTCTACCGTGTGAAGGTAGCACTCTAGCCACTGAGTTAATCGCCCAAATAATAGATGATTTTATTTAAAAGAAGTGGTTTTGTCAATAGCAAATAGATGGACTCTCTTATTTATGGGTTTGTTAAAATAAAAAAGTTGAGGTTTCTCCCACTCTTCCCATTGAATATAAAATTCTTTGTTTTTTAGATTTCTTAGGTGGCTTAATAACTTAGTTACTGTACATTTATATAAATTTCTTGCATGAATTTCAAGGATTATGTTTGGGTTTTTTTTCAGAATTTCTTTGGCCCCTTCTAAGACCTCGCATTCATAGCCTTCCACATCGATTTTTATTGCGTCTATTTTAATATCTTTGTATTCATCAAGTGGGACAACTTCACTTTTGTATGCTTTTTCTCTGTTTTGGATATTTACGCCGTCAGAACCATAAATTATAATTTTTTCATTACTTCTTCCCACAGCTTTTTCTATGATTACCACATTCCTTAAATTATTTATTTCCATATTTCTTTTTAGAATCTTTATATTTTCAGGAAATGGTTCAAAGGCATAAACTTTTCCATCTTTCCCCACTGTTTTTGATAAAATTATGGTTGAATAACCATGATGACTCCCCACCTCAAAAATGATATCTCCCCTTTTTATAATTTTAGTTGTAATGAATTCTAATTCGTAAGATTTTTTACTCTCAAAGTTTAATATGTACCATTCCAGTCCTTCAAGGTTTCCTATGTAAAAAGTAAATTTTAAATTCCCAAATCTTTTTTTATAGTAAATGGTTTAAAATTTCTTTTTTTTATTTCATAAATAAACCTTCGCCGGATTTTTTCTAATAAAATGCCTTTTTTTGTTAGATCAACAACTCTTTTAATAATTCTCACCGGGTTGTATCTTTTCATAATAGTTTTATTCATTTTATAAGGTAAAAGAAATTATTTCTTTTCTAATCTTTTCTTTTCTTCCCAGTTCTTTTTTGAAAGTCCTGCTGAAAGCAAGAGTAAAAATATTATTATTAGTAAAGGAAAGCAGATGTAAAATGTCCACATTGAAAGTGATGGGTTTACGTTGGATCTAAAGTTTTTTAGAAATAACCAGAAATTTCCCGCATGACCGGATTTTACCCAATCTGTAGGGGCTCCTTCCATGATGAAAATAAAACCAAAGTATTGCAAAAGAGCTGCTACGGATAGAAGAAGTGTGAAAATTTTTCTTGTTTTCCAGTTGTTTTCCATATCTTTTGAAAGTTTAATGTAAAGAGCAATGCCCAATACAATTGTTCCCAGTGGTATGAATGGTAGAGCAAGTCCTACATCTTCAAAAATATCGGGGCTAATTAAGAGAACACCAATACCAAAGGAGGCGAAAAGGGAAAGATCTCTTATTAAAACAAAAACTACACCAAAGTTTTCACCACTAAGCCTTATTTTAAAATTATTTAATATTCTTGAGTTGTAAAAGGAAGCGAGGTGAAGAAGAAGTCCTAAGAATAAAAGTATGAGTCCCACTTCAAAAAGGGCCATCAGGCTCCAGGCTTCCAGGCCTCCTGAAAACACCTCTCCTTCTTCTTCAGCAAAAACAGGTAAACTTGCCAACAAAAGAAAAAGCATAAAAAAAACTCTCTTCATGCAAACCTCCTAATCTTCATTAATTTTTTACACTTTGTAGTACGAATTTACTTCCCTGATGTTCAAGATATCTACTAATCCTTTTTTACTTTTTTTGTAATAATTTTTGCTGCCTTTTTCATATCCCTTTTTTCACCGCATAGGAAGATTCTGTCTTTTGAATTTATAATGTCGTGTCCCCGTGGGGCGATAAAAGTCTTTTTCTCTTCTTTGTATATAGCTGTAATTGTAACTTTTTCCGGGAATCCTGGGGTTTTTACCAAATCCAAAACCTTTTTCCCGTCATATTCCGAATTTTCCGGAACATTTATAATATCTATCACAAGATTGCCAATACTTATGACTTTCCTTAATTCAGGGCTCTCGATATTTACTAAAAATTGATCTATAAGGAGTTGAGTCGCCCTTGCTATGTTTGTAACTCCCACATATTTGTACACATTTTCGTATGCCGGATCACTCATTCTCACCATTATCTGGGGAACTTTGAAGTGTTTTGCGAGAATAGCAAAGGATAGATTAACTGAATCATCGGGGGTTACACCTATTGCAACATCGCACTTGTCAATATGGGCATTTTTTAAAGTGGAAATTTTTGTCCCATCTCCATTGATTGAAATTGCTCCATAATTTGCATAGATTTCTTCACAGGTTTCACTGTTTTTGTCTATGACTACAACATCATGTTTTGCTTCAACAAGAGCTTTTGTTAAGCCTTTGCCTATTAAACCTCCTCCCAAAATTATTATATACATCTTTTTCTCCTTTTATATTAAGAATTTTTCCATGCTTTTCTGCTAAAAATTAAAATTACAGGTAAAATTTCCAGCCTTCCTGCAAGCATTCCGAAGATGTATGTTATTTTTACAATATCAGGAAGCTTTGACATCTGTTCAACACTAAAGTAAAATGGTCCTATGTTCCCCACAGCTGAAAACATTCCTGAAAATGACTGCCATGCGTTGAGGTCGGAAAATAGGGCTGTTATCATTGCTCCTATAAATATCAAAAATAACCATCCGAAAAACAGACCGGTAATTCTTTTTATCTCATCAGTGGGAAAAATTTTGCCATTTATCACTAATTTTGAGATTGCCTTTTTGGGAAGCCTTAATCTCTGAATCTCTTTTTTAAATAATTTGAAAAGCACTGTTATCCTTAAAACTTTTACTCCTCCTGCGGTTGAACCTACGCTTCCTCCGATCAACATCAGTATTAATATAATTTGCTTTGCAAGGGCGGGGAAAAATGCACTGTTGATATCTGTGGTTCCAAATCCTGTTGTTGTGGTTATGGAAACTACAGTAAATATAGTGTGCCTGAAGTCTGATTCAAAGTTTTTTATTGAAAAACTTCCAATATTGACATAGTGAGACAAAAGGATTAGAGATACAGAGGAGAAAATAATAAGTAGAAAGACTCTAAACTCCAAATCCTTAAAAACATCTTTAATTTTCCCTGTAAAAAGTTTAAAGTGGAGAAGAAAGTTTACTCCCCCTAAAAACATAAAAAATGTGATTACATACTCTATCTCTTTGTAATAATGGTATCCTGCATTCTTAAAGTGCTGGATACTGGCATCATAGGGAGAGAAACCTCCTGTTGATAGAGTCGTCAAACTATGATTTATAGCATCAAAAATATTCATTCCAAAGATTTTTAAAACAATTATTTCTATGATGGTGAACACTCCGTAAATACTCCACAATATTATGACTGTTTTGAAAATGCTTGGGGTGGGGCGAGCCGAGTCTATTTTGTGAGATTCTGCGGAGAACAGTCTGAAATAGGCATTGTTGGATTTGAAGGTGATGGCTAAAAAGAGAGTTAAAATTCCCAGACCACCAAACCATTGAATCAGGCTTCTCCATAATATGACCGATTTTGAAAGGGATTCAATGTTTGTGAATATTGTAATCCCTGTGGTTGTCAACCCGCTTACTGCTTCAAAATAACCATCTATGAAAGATTTTCCTGTGGAAAGCGAAAAGGGTAAACTTGCGAAAACAGCTAAAAGAATCCATGAAACCCCTACTATAAGCAAACTTTCTATGAAATAAATGATACCCTCTCTGAAAATTTTTAAAAATAAAAGTCCGAAGAAAAAACTGAGGGTGGAAGAAATGACAAAATATTTTGTTTGAGATGTTTCTCCTGCTAAAAGAGAATAGATGAGAGGGATGAAGAAAAATATTCCCTCTAAAATCATTAATTTCCCAAGATTATGAAAAACAGTGTGAATTGTTCTGTTTGTCCTTCCCAATATTTTTACCTCATTTTTCTTATAAAATAGATTATTATTCTTTAAATACTTTGTCAAGAAAATGACTTTTATGGGAAAGTATAAGATGATTGAATAGATTTTATGTTTTTAATTATTAAGGTATAATAATTTAATGGCGTATTTTATAGATGGAAACAATCTTATTGGAGCGATTAAAAAAGAAAAGGTCGGAAAACCCGAAGCAAGGTACTGGCTTGCTTATTATATAAAGAGGTTTCAGAAAAAAAGAAGATCAAAGGTCGTGCTTTTCTTTGACGGGCCGGTGGATTATGATCTTTTGAGTATAAGTGAGAATATAGAGATTATATTTTCCGTGGAAAGAGAGGCTGATATTTTAATTAAAGAGAGAATTAATAAGATGAGATACAGAAAAGATCTTTTTGTTATAACTGCTGATAATGATTTAATATACTATGCTAAAAAAAAGGGGGCAAGGATAATTAACCCCTATAGATTTTTTAATTATGTGTTGCTTTTTCTTGAGAATGAAACAGAAAAACCTTGTGAAAAATTAACCGAAGATGAGGTAAAATTATGGGAAAATCTATTCAAACGAAAACTAAAATAGGGATTATAGGAGCCGGGAGGGTAGGAACTTCCTTAGCTTTATCTTTTGATAAGAGAAAAAATTCAGTGTTTTTTTACTCCTCTCATTATAATAATGAAATTTCAGGGGTTGTTGCAATAAAAGAGTTTTCCGGGTTTGTAAATAGTTCAGAGATTATAATTATTGCGGTAAGGGATATGCAGATTGATTCTGTAGTTGAAAAGCTGGAACGGTTAAAACCCTTGGATAAGCTTATTTTTCATCTTTCAGGCTTTCACTCTTCAAAAATTTTTGGCTCTCTTTCAGAAAAAAATATTGTAGGATCTTTTCACCCGATTTTCCCTTTTAGTGAAAAATTTATTAATATAAAAAACAAAAAATTTTATGCTGATGTGGAGGGGGGGCAGAACTTTGTTAAGAGAATTAAGCTTCTTTTCAAAGATTTTAAAGGTATAACCTTTTTTGAGATAAATCCTGATGATAAACCTCTTTTTCATCTTGGTTTAACTTTGATTTCAAATTATCCCCTTTTTGTGGTTGAAGCAGGAAAGGAAATAATGGAAAGTGTTGTTTGTAAAACATTATTAAGGGAAATTTCAGAATCTTTATTGAAAAACAGTGTGGAAAATTACTTCAGATTTGGCAAAATAAGCGGCCCCCTTTTAAGGGGCGATGATGATATTATTAAAAAAGAGCTTAATTCCCTTAGTGAAGGGGAATTAAAGAGTATAGTTGATGATATAATAAAGCTTTCTAAAAGAATTAAGGAGTATAAAGATGGAAGTAAAGGATAGGATTTTTGTCGCTCTTGATGTTACGGAGGAAAAATTTTATGAATTGATTGAGACTCTGAAAACCGCAACTCACTTTAAAATAGGTTTCCCTCTTTTTTTAAAGATAGGTAAAAAGGGTATAGATGTTTTAAAAGAGAGAGGGAAAAAGGTATTTCTTGATTTTAAATTTTTTGATATACCAAACACAATGTCAGAATCTGCAAAATCTATTATAGAGCTTGGTGCTGATTTTTTCACTGTTCACCTTTCCTCCGGTTATGAGCACCTTAAAAGAGTAACAGAGACTGTCAAGGAGTATGGAGAGGGGAAGGTCAAAGTTTTTGGGGTTTCTGTTTTAACATCTTTTACTGAAGATACTTTAAGGGAAGTAAATGTAAATTCTGAGATTATCTCGCAGGTTTTGCACCTTGCTGAGATAGGTAAGAGAGCCGGGGTTGATGGTATAGTTTCATCTCCCAAAGAGCTTGAGCACCTGAGGAAAAATTTTGGTAGGGAGCTTTTTTATGTAACTCCCGGTATAAGACCTTCATGGGCACTCAAGGATGATCAGAAGAGGGTTATGAGCTTTTCCGAAGCAATTGAAAAGGGCGCTGATTATGTTGTAATAGGAAGGCCTATCACAAAAGCTGAAAACCCTGAAAGGGCTTTTAAAAAAATTATTGAAGAGGTTTTATGAAGAAAAAGCTTTTTTTGTTGTTTAAAGTGCTATTTAGCTTTACTGTAATATATTACATAGTTTCTTACAAAGCTCCTATCAGTCAGATTATCAAGATTTTAAAAAACTCCAACCTGTTGCTTTTGCTTTTTGCCTTTTCTCTTCATGCAATAGGAATATATATAAGTGCTGTTCGTTGGGGTATAATCATAGAGGGACAGAGAGAGGGAGAACACCCGGGAGTTTTTAATCTTGTTAAGTTTTATCTTGTGGCAGGTTTTTTTAATCTTTTTTTACCTACAAGGTTTGGAGGGGATATCGCAAGAATTATTGATTCCAGAGACTCTGTCAAAAGTTACACAAAGTCCTTTTCTGTAATTTTAGTTGAGAGAATAAATGGTACTTTTATACTTTTTCTCTTTTCTTTTATCTCTTCTTTATATTATGTTTTGAAGGGAAATAATTCTTCTATATATCTTGTAGGGCTTATTTTCGGAGGCTTGGGTGTTTTGGGGACAATTATATTTTTTTCCCCTCTTTTTGGTGAAATAGTAAGGATTTTCAAATTTCTTCCCGGTAAAATTTATTCAAAGTTTGAAGAGATGGAAGAGAGTGTGAAAGATGTAAGAAGTAAAGAAAGGACACTTTTAAAAATCACCTTTCTTTCGCTTCTTCTTCAAATAAATGTAATTATTCATTATTATTTGATTGGGCTTGCAATTAACCTTAAGATTCCTTTTTTTGATTATTTTGTGTTTATCCCTATTATTTTAATAATTCTTATACTTCCTGTTTCAATCAATGGAATAGGTTTAAGAGATATTAGTCTTGTTGAGGCTTTCAAGAATTTTGGTGTACCAGCTTCCGCTGCTGTAGCATTTTCTACTATTGATCTTATTTTTATGATTTTATTGGGAATA
>JAMOVU010000085.1 GCA_027067555.1 Candidatus Aminicenantota bacterium
TAGATCAGGATGAAGATGATTTAATTCAGTATGACGAAGAGCAAATAGAATCCGAAGGCGAGGAAATTCCTGAAGTTCTAACAGACTTGGATGATAAATGAGTGATTCTGATTTCTTTCATCTTATTACAGATGGATGTAGCAAAGGTAATCCCGGTATGGCAGCGGGAGGTATTCTAATTTTAGATTCAAGAGGAAATATTATTATTTCAAAAAAGGTTTTTTTGGGAAGCAAAAAAACTAATAATGAAGCTGAATATTTAACTATGCTCGAAGGTCTGATTACCGCTAAAAAAATGGGGATAAAAAGAATAAAGATATTCAGTGATTCTCAATTGGTGGTTCGACAGATAAGGGGAGAGTATAAAATCAAAAAAGAAACCTTAAAAAAGATAAACAAAAAGATTATGGAAATTTTAGAAAGTTTTGAAGAGTTTGAAATTAACAGTGTACCGAGGGAAAATAAATATATAAAAATTGTGGATAAGTTGGCAAATGATAAAATAAAAGAAATTATTAAATGATAAAAATTGGGAAAAAAGAGGGAAATTTCATTCTTAATTCGTATTAATACTATTATTGGATTATGAAAGGAGTGATAAAGATGAAAAAGAGTATACTTTTTTTACTGATAGTTTTGTTTTTAAGCTCACTTATTGTGGCTGCTAACAACAAGATTCTGAAATTATCTCTTGAACAGTGTATTACTCAAGGTTTAAAAAAGAATCTTGATTTGAACATTGAAATTTTAACTTACAAAGAGAGCGTAGAGGGGGTTTCTTCTTCATGGGGACTTTTTATACCTCAGCTTGACCTTCAATTGAGTGAAAGAAGGACAAAGTCTCCTTCATCTTCTTTCTTGGAAGGTGCTGATATTACGAAAACTGACACTTCAACATACAATTTACAATTATCTCAAAAGCTTCCTACAGGAGCTGATTTTAATTTGAATCTTCAAAGTACCAAGACTGAAACGAATAATAGATTTTATGGCTTTAATCCGAGTTATAGTACACGATTAACTCTAAATTTTACCCAGCCACTTTTAAAGGGTTTCGGTCCAACTGTAACAAAGAAGGAGATTTTAATAGCTACGAATAATAAGAAAGCTGCTCTATATTCCTTAAAACAGAAGGTTATGGACATAGTTTATTCTATTGAAGAAGCCTACTGGAATTTAGTTTATGCGAAAATGAATTTAAAGGTTAAAGAGGAGGCTTTAAGACTTGCAAAAGATCTTTTAAGAAAAAATGAAAAACAGGTAGAAGTTGGTACACTTGCTCCTATTGAAATAATGGCTGCTAAATCAGAGGTAGCAACCCGGGAGAGTGAAATCATACAGGCCAAATCTGCTATAGAGCAAGCTGAGGATAATTTAAAGAAAATGCTTAATATAGTTGATTTTGAAAAAAACTGGGATTATAAGATTGAGCCTGTTGATATTCCTAAAACAGAGGTTAATTTTATTATTCCTGATTTAAATGAGGCTATTGAAATTGCGAAGAATAATAATCCTTTATTAAAACAGCAAAAGTTTAATTTTAAAAACAAAGAGATAAATTTAAAAGTTGCTAAGAATCAGATGTTACCTACCCTGAATCTTCAGGCAAGTTATTGGACTACAGGGTTGTCGGGAGATAGAATTTTGTATGAAAATAATGATTTTTTTAGGGGTGAAATCATAGGTATTATTAAAGGAGATCCTACGGATTCTTTAAGAGATGCACTTAAATCAATTTACAATAATTGGTCTGTTAGCTTGAATTTGAAGATACCTCTTTCAAATAATGCTTTAAAAGCTCAATATGCAGCTGCAAAAATTCAGTATGATAAATCCCTTTTGCAAATTAAAACCACTGAGCAGAGTGTAATTCAAGAAATAAGAAATGCTATAAGAGAGGTAGAATCATCTTTAAAAATGGTTCATGCGACAAGAATTGCAAGAGAGCTTGCAAAATCAAAGCTTGATGCAGAAATTAAAAAACTTGAAACGGGTTTAAGTACAAACTATCAGGTGATTCAATATCAAAAGGATTATGAGCAGAGTAAGTCTTCTGAGGTTAAGGCTATTATAGATTTAAATATTGCAGTTTTAAAATTTAAAAAAGCAATAGGTACTCTTCTTGATGATTATGGAATAAAATTCAGAGAGATTTTGAAATAAGAGCGGGTTAATTTTAAATTTCTCATTTTTTAATACTTTTTTAAATAATTGTGTTATAATAGATTTTCAATTAGTTTTAAGGAATGTATTATGGTAAAAGGTACTGTAAAATGGTTTAACGCCAAAAAAGGTTTCGGTTTTATTCATGTTGAAAATGGTGAAGATGTTTTTGTTCATTACTCAAACATCGAAAAAGAAGGTTACAAAACCTTGGAAGAGGGAGAAGAAGTCACCTTTGAGATCGTTCAGGGGGAGAAAGGCCCTCAGGCGATTCATGTAAAAGTAGTCGGCTAACTTACCCCGAAAAAAGAGAATTTAATTATAGATAGAGGGTATTTTTACCCTCTATCTTCATTTTATTAATCATTTTATTAAAAAGTGTAAATGTAAAATCAAAAAATGTAAATTTTTCTGAAAGAAAAAAATTTAGCTTGAAAAAAAGAGTTTTTTTTGATATAAATTACTACTTTAAGCTGGGGTGGCGGAATTGGTAGACGCAAGGGACTTAAAATCCCTCGGGCCTTGAGCCTGTGCGGGTTCGAGTCCCGCCCTCAGCATTTAATTTAAATCATTCATCGGGAGGCTCTGATGGACAGTTTTTCTAATCTTAACAAGTATGAATCATTTGCAGATTTTATTTCTGATGCTATTAAGGAGAAAAATATCACAAGGCAAAGACTTGCTGAGCTTCTGGATATTCATCCGGCAAAGGTTTATCGTTGGGTTAGCGGAGCTTCTCTTCCAAAACCTGATGCTGTTGTGAGAATTGCTCATTTTTTTAATTTAAGCAGGGATGATATAAATAATTTGATAGAAAAGCAAAAAAAAGTAAAGTATAAAAAGAGGGGAAGGAAAAGAAAGAAAGAGAAAATAAAAGAAGAAAGTATCAGAGAACAGGTGGAAATAAAGGAGCTTATAAAGAGGAGAGATGAATTAAGAGAGGATTTCTTTAAAATCGTACAGGAGCTTTTTGAGATTGAAGTTAGGATAGCTTTACAGAAAATTTCCGAGGAAAAAGTTAAAACAATTTAAAATATTGTAAATAAGAGATATTTGTGGTATTTTATAATTACTGAAAAAGGAGGTGGAGAATGAAAAAGAGTGTTGTGTTTGGTTTGGGAGGAGCTCTTATTGTTGGTTTTTTACTTGGTGGCTGGTTCTTTGGAAATCTTAACACCCCTAAAAGACCTTTTGTTGATTCTCCGAAAACAGTTTTTGCTAAAACGGTTCCGGTTGTAGACAATTCTTCTTTTGTGGAGACCGCAAAAAAAGTTACACCGGCAGTAGTTAAAATACTTTCTACTGTAGAAATTACGCAGCAGTATTCACCCTTTTCTTTTGGAGATGATTTTTTTGGAGATGATTTCTGGAAGAGATTTTTTGGCGTTCCTCAAAAAAGAAGAGTTCAGGGACTTGGTTCCGGTTTTCTTATTTCAAAGGATGGCTATATAGTCACAAATAATCATGTTGTAGACAAAGCAACTAAAGTGGAAGTTTATACTTATGATGGTACAAGATATAAAGCAAAAATTATTGGAAAAGACCCTAAAACAGATTTAGCACTTATAAAAGTAAAGGGAAATAATTTCCCATATTTACCCCTGGGTGATTCTTCGAAAGTTCAGGTTGGAGAATGGGTAATGGCTATTGGTAACCCACTGGGGACAGAATTTTCTGTCACAGCTGGAATTATATCCGCAAAGGGGAGACAGCTCGGAGTAGCTGATTATGCTGATTTTATACAAACTGATGCTGCTATTAATAAAGGAAATTCCGGAGGGCCTCTGGTAAATTTAAGAGGAGAAGTTATTGGTGTGAACTCTGTTATTTTAACTCCCAATGAAGGTTCTGTTGGAATAGGCTTTGCAATACCATCCAATATTGTAAAAGTAATTGTAGGTGAATTAAAGACAAATGGAAAAGTTATAAGAGGCTGGCTTGGTGTGGCTATTCAGGATATTTCTCCGGAGGATAAAGATGCTCTTGGATTAAAGAGCACAAGGGGCGCCTTAATTTCTCAAGTTACACCGAATAGTCCGGCAGATAGATATGGGCTTAAGCCCTATGATGTGATTGTGAGTATAAATGGAAAGAAAATTAAAAATTCAACAGAGCTTAAAGTTATAATTGGAGCTACAAAGCCGGGAACGGTAGTAACCTTGGGTATTTTTAGAGAGGGGAAATTAATAACAAAGAAGGTAAAAATAGGAAAATTGGGAGAAAAAGGAAGCAAAACGGAGGCTCAACCTTCGGAAAGAGAAGAAGTAAATCTTGGAATGAATTTAATTACTTTGAATAAAAATATTGCGGATAATTATAATATCCCTTTTTCTAAAGGAGTTCTTGTAGTAAGCGTTAAACCTTATTCTCCAGCTGATGAGGCCGGGATAATAAGAGGAGATATAATAGTGGAAGTTAATAGGGTAAGAGTTCTTAATGTTTCGCAGTTTAAAAGACTGGTTTCAAGAGCAAAAAGAAGAGGGAAGAAAGCTGTGATGTTGAAGATCAGAAGAATAGCAAGGGATGGAAGCTTTTTTGAAATATTGAGGAGTATTAGCCTTTCACAATGAGAATAGATAAGCTTCAGGCCTCTGGAAATGATTTTATTATTGTTGAAGGGGTGGAGTTTAACAATCTTTTAAGGAAGGAAATAGCTTTAAAAGTTTGTGATCGTCATTTCGGAGTAGGAGCGGATGGTATTGTTTTTTTGAATTTAAAAGAAAATAATAAATTTGATTTTAGAATCTGGAATAACAATGGTACAGAGGCTGAAATTTCGGGAAATGGGTTGATTAATGCTGGTGCCTATGTTGCTTTGAAATACAGAGATAAAATAAAAGATACTGTGATTTTTTTGACAAAAGCAGGAGAAAGAGATGTTAAGATTCTGGAAGTAGAAAACCATACGGTTAAACTTAAAGTGGATATGGGGCAACCTATCTTTTCCTCTGATGATATCCCCTTCTATGATGGAACGAGTTATCAAAAGATTGTTGACTATCCTTTGAATATTAACAGGAGGGTCTACAATGTAACCATTCTTTCAATGGGGAACCCTCATACTGTTGTTTTTCTTGATAGTTTTCCATCCTCTTTTGAGTTGCAGCAGATAGGAAGAGAAATTGAATCTCATGCCTTTTTCCCAAATCGAACTAATGTGGAATTTGTTAAGATAATTGATAGAAACAATATTGAAGTTCTTTTTTGGGAAAGGGGAGTTGGAGAAACCTTATCATCCGGAAGTGGCTCTTCAGCAGCTGTTATAGCAGGTCGGTTAAAGGGTGAGCTTGATGAAGTGGTTTCAGTAAAAACTAAAGCCGGCGACATTATAATCGAGTGTATGGAAGAGAAGGTTTACTTAAATGGTGTTTCTCAACATATTTTGAGTGGAGAATTTTTTGTAAAGTGAAAAGAGGAGTATTGAAAAAATAGATTAAAAATATTACAATATAGCGGTAAATTTTTAAAGGAGATGAGAAAATGGATATATTGTCAAATGTTGAGAAGGAGTATTTAAAAAAAGAGGTTCCTGTTTTTAATATTGGAGATACTGTAAGGGTTTCAGTTAAGGTTAAAGAAGGAGAAAAAGAGAGAACTCAAATATATGAAGGTGTTGTTATTGCGAGAAAAGGCTCTGGTATTAGAGAAACTTTTACAGTAAGGAGAGTTTCTTATGGTATTGGGGTGGAAAGAATTTTCCCGATTCATTCTCCCACAGTACAGGATATAAAAGTAGTGAGAAGAGGTATTGTTAGAAGGTCAAAACTTTATTATTTAAGAAATCTTGTAGGAAAGAAAGCCAGAATAAAAGAGAGGAGATAGTTGGGTGAAGAATTAATAGTTGCGGGTGTAGATGAGGTTGGAAGGGGGGCTCTGTTCGGGCCTGTTTTTGCTGCGGCTGTGGTGTACCGAGAGAATAGAATTCCTGAAGGAATTAAAGATTCTAAAAAATTAACACCGAGACAGAGAGAAAATTTTTTTGAAATAATAGAAAAAACTGCTGAAGATATCTCGGTAAGTTTTGTTTCAAACTTTGAAATAGATGAAAAAAATATTCAGTATGCTAATATTAAGTGTATGAGAGAAGCAGTTTTGGGCCTTAAAAAAGATTTTAATATTGTTTATGTGGATGGTTATAAAATAAGAGATCTTCCTTATGAACAAAGGGTTATAATAAAAGGGGATGAAAGAATTCCTGTTATAGCAGCAGCTTCAATAGTTGCTAAAGTTTTAAGAGATCGTCTGTTGATTCACTTTTCCAGGTTTTTCCCGGAATACAGACTTTATAAAAATAAGGGTTATGGAACAAAAGAGCATAGAGAAGCTGTTTTTAAATTTGGAAGAACTCTTTTTCATAGGACATCTTTTAAAATTAACTAAAAGGGGAGATAGGTGGCAGATAATAAGGATATAAGAAAAATCCTGAAAAATATTGAGAAATTTATCAAAAATGGAAAATTTCAAAATGCTATAAATGAATATTTGAAGCTTTTACAGATTAACCCTAAAGATTTATCTGCTATAAACCAATTAGGTGATTTATATGTAAGAGTTGGTAATTACAGGGAGGCATATAAATATTATAAAAAATTGGCAGAATATTATGAAAGAACAGATGTTATTCCCAAAAGTATAGCTATATACCGAAAGATTTATAGATTGGATCCAAAAAATATAGAAGTTGCATTTAAATTGGGAGAACTTTTCCAGAAAATAGGGGCAGAAGTTGATGCTAAGAAGATTTATATAGATGTGGCTGAGTACTTAAAATTCCAGAAAAAAACTGATGAGGTATTAAAGGTTTACAAGAAATTAGCCGAGCTTGACAGAGAAAATGTGGAAATTCTAACCACTTTGGCTGAAATGTATAGAACAGAGCATCTTTTTAAAGGAGCAGCTGAAACTTATAGTAGAATAGGAGATATTTTTAAGAAAAAAGGTAATATTGACAGGGCTATAGAAAATTATAAAACCGCGTTTAATCTTGATCCGAATCTTTTTACTTTAAAGGTTTTAATAGATGTTTATAAAAAAGAAAATAGGATAAACGAAGCTATTAGCTTTGTTGAGAATGTTATAAAAAAGAAAAGCGATAGGGGTGAATTTAAAAAAGCTCTGGCTCAACTTTATCTGGAGAATAAAGATTATGAAAAAGCTGAAAAAATATTACTTGAACTCTCAAAAGAAGCGAGTGAGTCCGATGTTGAGGCTTATGAATATCTTGCAAAGCTTTATGTTGAGCAGAATAATTATAATAAAGCTTTTGAAATAATAGAACCCATTGTGGACCTTCTTTTGGAAAATAACAAAGAGAATAAAGCTCAGGATCTTTTAAATGTAATTTTAACAAAAAACCCTCAATTCCTTCCTGCTTTAATAAAGAGAGCTGAAATATTTGAAAAGTTTGGTAAGGAAAATAGCTTAATGTTGGTCTTAGTTTCAATAGCAGAGGTGTATGAGAGTAATGGGGAATATGAAAAAGCAAAGGAAATTTATGAAAGATTGCTTGTTATGGACCCTAACAAAGAGGAATTTAGGTTTGAACTTGAAAGGTTGGATAGAATTATCAACAAAGGAGAAGCTTCTTTAAGTGATGATGAGAAAAGGGTTCAGGAATTGGAGGAAAAAACAATAGTTGAGAATTTGAGCCAGTTTGTAAAAATATTTGACAGTGGTTTTAAGGAAGAGGCTATACGTGAAGTTCAAAATTTAAGTGAACTTTATCCTTCCAATCCCAGAATAAAGGAACAGCTTCTTGATTTTCTGATAAAGAATGGTTCTCTGGATCAAGCTTTAAAAACAGGACATCAGCTGATTGAAATTTATGAAAGGTTGGGGGATAAGGATTCCATAGCTATGACTGTGGAAAGATTAATAAAGTATTTTCCGAATGATCCTCTTTTAAATAATTATATTACTTCTTCAAAAACAGAAATTTCCATGGGGGAAATAGGAGAGGATGAATCTGTTTTTAGGGAGGATGAGAAAAAAGTAGAGGAATTTGTTTCTGAAATAGATTTTTTTATAAATAATAGCTTTTTTGATGATGCGGAAAAAGCTGTTAATAAAGCTTTAGAACTTTATCCTGGAAACAATGAATTAATTGAGAAAAAAAGGTTAATAGAAAAAATGAAAAATACTTCAGCGAAAGGAAAATCTCAATTTCCTTCTGATGAGAGTGAGGAAATAGAGTTTGAGGAAGACACTGAAGAGCTTTATGTTGATGATATTTCAGCTAAATCAGAAACAGATACTGTGATTGGAGAAAACAAGGAAGAGAAAAAGGAGTCCAGAGAGGAAATAGAAATTGAAGATGAAATTGAAATGGAAGTAGAACTTCCTTCCGAAAATTCCGGAGAAGAGGGCGACCCTGAAGAGCAAACTATAATGGAAGAGAGGAAAAACAGTGATAATGCAGAGAAAGATGAGGCTATTGAGGAAATTGAGGATATACAATTGGAGCAAGAATCATCTTTTAATGATGAAGAAGTAAGAATTGAGAAAACTATAAATAAAGAGAGTTCTGAAAATGATGAGGTGAATATTTTTGAAGATGAAGAGCTCTCAGATAAGCCCAATTTTGATGAATTGGATTTTGATTTTGATCTTGCAGAAAAAAAGTTAGATGATGAATTAGATACTTCGGATGATATAACAGATCTTAAGGATGATGATATCCTTAATTTGGAAGAGGGGATGGATGGTTTTGAAAATCTTTTTGAGGGTGAAGATGTGTTTGATGTTCCTGAATCATATTATTATGAAGTGGGAACAATAGTCTCGGATGAGGTAAAAGCAATAAGAGATATATCACAGGAAGCAAAGGATAATGTTACAACTACCATGGAAAAGAATCTTGATGACATACTTTCCCAATTTAAAGAAAAGCTTGAGGATACAA
>JAMOVU010000086.1 GCA_027067555.1 Candidatus Aminicenantota bacterium
ACCGCACAGATAGGACGGATTGGGGGATTTTGCAGGGGCAGGCGGGGGCGGGCGCAAAATAGCGCCGATGCCCTGTAAATACAATAGTAGAGCGCTAAAACGGGCGATTGTTAATAACTTTTTGAGATACACCCTTTTTATAGGCTTTTACAGGCAATTTTACCCCGATTTTAAGCCTTTATGTGTGTGATTTGAGTGATTTTTTAAGCGGTATGGCACAAGCGCCGTTTATTAAACCCACCCAACCCGCCCAAAGTAATGAAGCGATACGCCAATGATGAAGCCGATACGCCGATGATGATGCTTGTGCCGTTCCGATGCGTAAGCTCTTATAATAGGTTTTTTACTAAAATGGATAGGTTATGATAAAAATAGCCCCTCCCCAACAAAGTTGGGGATTGGGGGCGGGGATTTTAGTTTTTTTTCAAAGTATCTTTAACAATATACCAGTATTTACTTGTTGTATTTTTTTTAATGGTGCTATCACAAGGATATTGATAATCTTTCAATGAATAAAAAAGAACAATACTAAAATCAGGACAATATATATCAGATAATAAATAAGTTTTATCACCATATTGATAAAACACAGCCGAACTTCCTTTGTTTTTATAAATTACACCATTTTTTTTTAACTTAATATGATAATTCGGAAACCTTAACATTCCAACAAACTGAATTTTAAGAATACTATCGTTTATTTTTTTTATAAAATTTCTCTTACAACAAGTATTTATATCATTATTTTTTTTATTTGTTTTTATTATGAGCCAGCTTTGTCTTGAAATATCTAAATCTTTTATTTCAATTATTTTTCCTTTAAATTCATATTCTAAATAAGTTTTTTTGTATAATTTTCTTTTTATTAAATATAACTCTTTTCTTTTCACAGATTTATTTGATAAGACAATAAAAAAAAACATAAATATTCCAAAAAAAATAAGAAACAATACAACAAATCTTTTCATATTATTAAAATTTAGTTCCTTTATATCCATTAAGAAATGTAGGCGTTTTGTAATCATCTTTTGGATGCCACTCGTTTGGATCCGGTTCAATTAAATTATAAATTGAAGTTGCAGGTATTGCTCCACCTGTCATAAATTCAGTCCATTTCGCATAATATTTAATTTTACCATAAGTAGTATTTAATAATTGAAGTGTTGGTTTTGGTTGATGTTCAGATAAAGCATAATATGAACCCCCAATTAAAGAATGAATATTTTTATCAATCCCATTTGTACTGGCTCCAATACCTACGGATAAATCAAAACTTACTCCATAATATCCATTACCAGTATTGTTTACTTGTGGTGTCATAAAACCTGTAATAGAAACACCTCCCCCCCCTTCTGGCGTATATACGGATCCTCCAATTGTAAATTCTCCAAAATATTTTTCCCACGATTGTGGAGTAATATTTTCATCATCCATTTCAGAGCCTCCCCATGCAAAAAATGGTGAAAAAGTCCCAGTAAAACTAACACCAGTATCACCTGATGCATCTAATCCTGCTTTTCCACTACCAACATCATAAACAAATGGTTGTAAAGCATAATCTCCCTTAGTAAATATTGCATAATTTCTTGAATATGAAAGACTAAATGCATTAGTTGCATTGCCCTTTGTAGTATAAGAACCATTTCCAGACAAAGAAAAACTGTATCCTATAACAGTAGGTAATTTTTCAAAACTAAATGTTAAATCATCATCAATATTTAAATCAAAAGGCAGATTGACTATATTTTTTTTTAAATCCTTATGAAAGAAATTAATACTTCTTCCATTTGTTCCTGTAAAGCTCAATGTATCCCTACCAATAGGGTCTCTAAACCTTAAAGGATTATTGGCAAATGTAGAATATCTTGAATATTGTTTTAATTCGGGGTCAATATTCCAACGGCGTCCGAGTCGGCTACTATATTGCCAATACTCTGCGGTGTAGTTGTTTCCAACGCCTTCTATCTCGTCATCCTTTTCTTGTCCGTTAAACCCATACCTGTAACTCCTTTATGCTTTTTTTCCGCTTTTTTTATAGGTCAGTTTCTTTTTTTACCTGCTTTTTTCCTACCTCAAAGGATATTTTTCAATGAACGTTTTTCAAGGGTAAAGATATAATATTTTTTTTAATTCGCCTTTAATTATGCTTTAAAATTTCTTGTTGCACCGCCTACGGCGGTGGTAAAAAACGCCCCTGCGGGCGATAGCCCGCTAAAAAAAACTTGTATTGAGCCTGTCGAAATACGCCCCATTGTTCGCCTTTGGCGAACTAAAAACGCCC
>JAMOVU010000087.1 GCA_027067555.1 Candidatus Aminicenantota bacterium
CAATATCACTGAGGCTTTGAATGAAATGGATAACTATTTCGTAAATTCTAATAAGGAGGTCTTAAGTGCTTAATTTTTTAGTCTCATACACAACTTTCTTGACAAGTGCCTAACAACATTCTCACCTTTATAATATATCACCCTCTCTTTTTTATCTTTTACCATAATTATCTTTCTTAACACTTCTCCGTCTTCATTTCTTTCGTATTTCTCCATTATCTTAATCCCCGAAGGATATGTTATTTCTTTTTCCCTTCCGCTCTTTTTATATTTTATCAAATATTTTCTTCCGTTAATCTCTTTTATTATACTTCTCAATCTATCCCCTTTATAAAAAAGACTCATCCTTTCAATATTATTTCGTTCCTCAATAACCTTGCCAAGTTCGTATGAATCCTCCCTTGTATCATACTTATAATCTACAATATCTTTTTCGCTCTTACTCTTATAAACAGTTCTTATCTTCCTTCCCAATATATCATAATGATACTCAATTCTTCTACCGTCGGAATATTTCATATCTCTTATCCTTCCGTAATCATCGTAATTTATTTCAATTACTCCTCTTTCCTTTGATAATATCCTGACTATCCTTCCCGCTTCATCTTTTATGAATCTATCATTATTTTTCCTATTCCTTTCAACTTTTTGTAATTTACCATTCCTTATAACCATACTTTGCATCCGCATCTTTATTTTCCCTTTTGTTTTGATTCCATCTCTCATATTGTTTGAGATCTCGGCAAATGCACTCAAAAATGTAAAATTAAAAATTACAATAACAGAAATTATCTTTTTCATTTTCTCCTCCTAAAATTTTATTTTTTCGATTAAATTTGTGTTCATAATTCATAACTCAGCATTAATTTTCCTCCCCTTGTGAGTAATATTTTAATATATGAAATTTAACATTTTTCGTCAAAAGCCTTTGCTTTTTCATAATCTCGCTCCTCAACTCTTTGCTCTTTTTTAAAAGCAAAGGATTGAAGGGCTTTTCAGCTGCTCTGCTGCTCGGCTGCTCTGCTGCTCGGCTTTGAAAAAGCTGTTCGGCTGCTCTGCTGCTCGGCTGTTCGGCCTGGAGGCTTTGAATATATCCCTCGAAGGGGTAAGAACCCTTATCTTTGCCTTCACAGCATCGTATTCAGTATCATTTCTGAGTTTTAAATTAAGCTTTATCTTCGGATTAGCTGTTTCCGTTATATTATACATAGGTATTTCACTTTCAGTATCCCTTGCAAATGTAAGTAAATCCCTAACTATATTAAGCTCAGATGATGACGCCTGTGAGTGTGCATATCCCCAGTCCGTATAAAGAGTCGTAAGTATTACAGTTCCCTCTCCGTATTTATAATAAAGAAGTGCAGGTTTACGGTTCTTTGTCCTTCTAAGCAATACAACACTATCCTCGGGATATTTATCTATATAGCCATCAACAGCAGCGCTTGCTCTGTCATTTCCCATTGATGATAATACAGGATGTTTAATTGAGCCGTAAACACTCCCCCAATAGCAACTCTGATCCTCTCTCCAGCCATAAACCTTTAGCTTTTCCCCATCTGGGATTGGGACAATATTCTCAACTTGTTTGCCGTATTGCTGGGCGAAGACTACTATTGTGCCGCCGTTAGAAACATATTGACGGAGGGTTTCTTTGAGGGATAGATCGTTTTGGTGCTCCATTAGTTTCCCGCTTGGAATTATTAATACGGGATTTGTTTTTGCCATCCTCGGATTTAAGTGTAAATATGTAAAATACAAAGGTTCTTTTATCTTGTAAATAAGCTTTATAGCATTCTTATCCATATAATCAACAGGCATCACTATCTTTGCTTTTGTTGTTATATATGGAATTGCCTCTTCTTTGATCTTTTGAATCGAATAACTGTGGTTATCATCAGGATTGTCAGCCCCTATTAAAAAAGACTTTATACATTCATCGGCATATTCATCAATCTTTTTTACATAATAGCTCATTATAGCATTAGCATACAGATCTCTTATTCTTTCTTCGTAAAAAAGATATATGAACATATCCCCGTCATTACTGAGAAATCCTGTTTCGCTCAATGAATGATATATCATTTTTTTATTATCATCTGAGGCTTCCTTTACAGCTTTCATCACCGCAAGATCCCTTCTCTCTATTACTCCAGCTCCATGAACTGAAAAAATCATTTTCTTAGTAAGCTCATCCAATAATTTAAACGGAAATGTGTTGAATTTAGTATAATATTTTTCATCAAAGCCCAAATAATAATATTCCTCTTCACTTCCGTGTGCTTGCTTATTTACCACACTGTTTAAATGTAAAGACAAAAAAATACCCTCGGGTTTCAATACACAAAGGTCTTCCTCCAAACCTTTTAACTCTTCAAATGTTTTCTTTATAGCTTTTTTTCTTTCTCTCATTTCATATTTTAGCTTTTTAACTGTTAATATTTCGGGTTTCTTTTCGTAACTAATATACACATTCTTAAGCCCGTAATTATTTATAAGCTCCTTTTTTATAGCTTCTCCGAGTTTATGATTAAAATAGTATTCATAAATAGGGTTTTTTAATCCGAAAATGGATGCATATCTAAAATTATTATTTTTAGCTCCGGGTCTCAGATTCTCAGAGCAATGTCCGGGATCTATCAATATTATCAGAGAATCCTTAGTCTCATCATAGCCTTTAAGACATTTAAAAGTTTTGCAGTCATCCGCTCTTAATTTACCTGATATTAAAAGAAGAACCAAAACCAATAAAATGAAAAAAGTCTTTTTTCTATTCACTTCACCCTCCTTTCAAGAACAATTATTACAAACTTTTTATAATCCCGCATTGCCACGAATCTGTCTCCTTCGGGAGAAAAATAATTATTTTCACCATCCAATGTTGTGGGACTCTTTAACTTCAACATTCTTCTTTTTTTCATATCAAGGGTATAAAGATATATATAACTATCCATTGGATAATCTCCTCTTATAGATTCATTGAATGTTCCTATATTAAGAATATAAAGCTTTAAATTCGGAAGCAATGTCCCATCATACCATTCTATATAAGAATAATCCGTATTATGAATATATTTTTTATCCAGATATGGTTTACCCCATTTCCCTATTCGTGCAAGTTCCTTTAATGTTTTAATGTCTCTTATTATGTTATTATCCTCATATACAAACAATCCTTTTCTTAAAAAATATACATCCCAGCCATAAGTCAAACCCTTTTTAGAAAAAAGCCTCTCTTTTCCCGGCTTTATATCATATACATATTCATTTTCTCCCCTACGATTCCCGTTCACATATCTGTCTCTACTGTAATATATCTTCCCGTTCCCAAAATACATTATATTCCTCATCTTTCCCAAAACCTCACTTTTATATATTACTTCCTCATTTACATTCATATAATTGAATTTGAAAATCTTCACCTTATACCAATCTCCTGCCTCAGGCACCTTACCCGTAGTAAACTTATTCTTTACTATTAACAAACTATTATCATCATAAAATACACCTCTATCCTTACCATCTATCCATGAAGATCTGAATTTCTTTACAAGCTTATAGTTCCTTGTATCATATATGTAAAAATCGGTGGGTCTGTCAGAATGATGAGGATCTTTAACAGTTAGTATTCTATTGCCTGTATATGATGAAAACCAGAACACTCCTTCAAGCTTCTTAAAATATCTCCCCTCCTTATCATACAAAAGGGTTTTTCCTTCATCCTCTTCCACAATCATTATGTATTTGCCGTCCATTGTCCATCCCTTGAACTTATCATATAGAAAGTCTCCCTTCTTTAACTTATACTGCACTGTTATAACTCTTTTCACCTTTACCTTGGAAGGATCACCTCCGAGATCCGTAAACTTTGAATAAGCCATTAAACTTACAACCACAATTCCAAACAAAACCACAAACAAAAACCTGAACACTTTCCCGCTATTGCGGGAAGGGTTAAAACTTAACATTTTCTCCTCCTAAAATTGTTTTTTCGATTAAATTTGTATTCAATACAAAAGTGCATGTGCAACATGCCCCTACGGGATGTTTGATCAGATTGTTTTATAGTATATTCATAATCACCCCCTTATGAGTAATATTTTAATATATGAAATTTAACACTTTTCGTCAAAAACTTTTGCATTCTCATAATCTTTTTCATTCTCAGCCTCTCAACTCTTTGCTCCCTTTAAAAGCAAAGGATTGAAAAGCTGCTCTGCTGCTCGGCTGTTCGGCTTGGAGGCTTTGAATCTCCCCATGGCCGGGATCAATTACAATAAAAACAGTATCAGGAAATTTTAAAAGCTTATCATTACCTCCGCCTGTAAAACATCTGAAAGCATTGTTACATCTATTATCATTGGAGCCTAAATTATTTACCAAAAATAAAAATATAATAATTAAATAAACAAATGTAAAAGTTTTTCTTCTCATGTCTTACCTCTTAACACCGATTTTCATTATATAATATCTATTATCCTTTGCATCAAGGTATATTATCCTGTCTCCTGACGGACTCCATGCTTTTACAAGCTCGTAAGAATGTTTATTCTGCTCTCCTTCTTCCGGCAAAAATTTAACTTTATTCTTATTTGAAGAATTCAAAATAACTATATCCGCAATTTCGTATTTCACATTTTCAACTCCTTCATCACTCTCTTCAAAATCACTCATTCCAACCGAAGAAATAGCAAGAATTTTACCATTTGGGGATAATGCCAAATAATTGTAATCCAGTTGATCAATTGTCCTTATACCCCTATCTTCATCATCCCATATCCTTATTTTTACCCTAAAAAGTAAATTCCCATTCATGTCTCCAATACATATATAACCATTTTTCTTTTCAAAAATTACAATAGCTTTCTTGTTTCTTGTATAAAAAGAATAAGCATAGGGATATGATGATTCAAATTCATATATTTTAGTCTTCTTTTTATTTCTAAGGTTAACTCTCCATATTTTTATAATTGTTGATTTCTTGAATTTAAACTCAAGATACCCAATCTCATTTTTTGATAATGCTATAGGTTTTATCTCTTTATAGTTCGAGTTATACAAAAAATTTATTTTACCTTTTTCAATATCATATTCATATAATTCATTATCTTTTCCCTCGTAAACAAACATAAAACTATTTCTGAACATATTATATGTTCCTCCCTTTGTATTATTAAAATTTATCGGTAAAATTCTCTTTTTTCCTGTTCTAATATCAAATATTATTATGTTCTTTGTAAAATCATATCCGATTATTTTATTATCATCATTTACCCATTTGATAATTCCAATACCATTTAATCTTTTATAAAATTTACCATCTTTATTGCATATAATTGTCTCAAGTTTCTTTTCTTTTTCATTTCCATATGTAAATCCTATATAATTTCCAGTAATCGAAAAAGCTTCAAATTGATACCGCTCCGACACTTCTATCCTTGTAATCTTTTTTACATACAGTTTCATCGGATCATTTCCAACATCAAGGTAATTTCCTCCGTAACCCATCAAACTTACAACCATCACACCAAACAAAACTAAAAACAAAAACTTAAACATTAAAACTTTTTTACCGCTATTGCGGGAGGGGTTAATTTTTAACATGTTTTCCTCCTAAAATTATTTTTCCGATTAAATTTGCATTCAACCGCAAACCCAAAAACCTTCAAATAATAGGTTTCTCGGCTTGTGGCTGAATACGGCACGGTTTTGAAAGAGCTGGAACAGCTGCTCGGCTGCTCGGCTGCTCTGCTGCTCGGCCTGGAGGCTTTGAATAATTTATATTCTATTTGCAAACTGCCGCCCTTACAAATATAAAAAAACTTCTTTATTCATTATTGTTTCTATTTTTTCCTTGTTTTTTTAATGTGTTTTCATAATTAATTTGTTCCCAAAATACAAAAAGCGGGGACCGGAAAAAATACGGGGCTACAGGACCGGTCCCCAATTTTTGCGGTGAATTGACAATTGAGGTTGCTCATGCTGTTCTGATGTTTTAAAAAAAATATAGCCCATCCGATTAAGAGGTATCTGCTTTTGTAGGTTGATTTTAATAAAGTTTTGATAGTGCCTTTTCTGAATATATCTATGTAAAAAAAACCCACTCTTTTCCTTTTTTTTTGAGTGATTAAAGAATAAGTTTTTTATTCTCATATAATAATAATCAAAAATCATGCCACTGTTTTGAAAACAGAAAAAGGCTGAAAATATATGGGTTTCTTAAGCAGGTAAAAATAGGATAATTGTAAATTCGTGGTATGGAACGAATTATTTTTTTAATTTTGGTGAGAAAGCTTGATATTACTACTTTCTTAAAATTCGTGGAATATCACGAAATTCGTGCTATGCAACGAATTATTAGCTTCCTTTAAATCCTCTGAACAATATTCTATTTATTTTATCAAAAAACTTTTAAAATATTCAAGCTTTACTCATTCACCAAAAATAGCCCTGTGCCCGTAGCCTCGAGCTGTCTTCGTCTAATTGTCTTGTAATTTGTTACTACCTTTTAGGACAAGACAATTTTAGCTTTAAATCTCCGATACTGGATCGGCTTTTAGCTTTTAAGAATGTCCCGTCTTAAAAAAGTTTACAAAATTACCTTCAAAATGTGTTAAAAGAGAGATTGCCTATTTTCCCGCTATGACGCTTATTTCAATTCTTACATCTTTTGGAAGCCTGGAAACCTCCACAACAGCTCTTGAGGGAAATGGGGGTGAAAAGTATTCTTTATAAATCTCATTAAGCTCTGAAAAAAGATTCATATCTTTCAGATAAACATTTACCATTAATATATTGCTAAAATTAAGATTCTCCTCTTTTAAGATTTCACCAATATTATTAAAAATCTGTCTTACTTCCTTTTCAAAATCTCCTGAGACAAGAGTTCCTTCTTTTGTCAAAGGAATTTGACCGGAAACAAAGAGAAAATCACCAAAAACAACTGCCTGTGAATATGGACCTATTGCCTCAGGAGCACTTTTAGAAAAAATAGCTCTTTTACTCATTTTCAAATCTCCTATTTATTTTCTTTAAAATACTTACAAAATTTTTTCACAGGACATTCATCACATTTTGGTCTTATTGGAGTGCAAATACTCTTTCCATAGAGTACTAATATCGTATTTATCTTACTCCACCATTTCTCAGGCAAAACTTTTTTTAATTCCATTTCTGTTTCAAAAGGTGTCTTGGTTTTTACAAATCCCAATCTGTTTGATATTCTGTGCACATGTGTATCAACACAAATTGTATTTTTACCAAAGCTCAAACTAAGTACAAGATTTGCAGTTTTTCTCCCGACACCCGGAAGTTTTGTAAGCTCTTCAAAACTATCAGGAACTTTACAATTGTATTCCTTGATAATTTTTTTAGCCGTTTCTTTTAAATACTTTGCTTTTTGCTTATAAAAACCTATTGGTTTAAGAATAGCTTCAAGTTTTGACTTCGGTATTTTTAAAAGGTCATGAGGATTTTTTACTTTTTTAAACAATTTATTGCAAACAACTTCGGTGGTCTCATCCTTTGTTCTTGCGCTTAAAATAACAGAAATGAGGACTAAAAAAGGATCCCTTGTTTCCTCCTCTACCCTTTCTCCGAATGGAAGCTTACCTTTAACCTTTTCTTCTATTTTTAAGAGTATTTTTTCTACATTATGCCGGTCAAAACTTTCTGCGGTCAACTATTTTTTCTCCGAAAGGTATTTATCAATAGCAATTGCTGCATCCCTTCCGTCTCCCATTGCAAGAATAACTGTTGCACCTCCTCTCATAACATCACCACCGGCAAAAACACCGGGAATTGATGTTTGTAAACTATCATCAACCTCAATCTCTCCTCTTCTTTTAATTTTTAAACCCTCAGTAGTATCGGGTATAAGCGGATTTGGCTTTGTTCCAAGAGCAACAATAGCAACATCAACATCAATTATATGTTCTGTACCATCAATAGGAACAGGCCTTCTTCTTCCAGATTCATCGGGTTCCCCAAGTTCCATTTTTATACATTTAATTCCTTTCAACCATCCGTTTTCATCTCCAATAAATTCAATAGGCTGTGTTAAGTAGATAAATTCAATCCCCTCTTCTTCCGCGTGTTTAATTTCTTCTATTCTTGCGGGCATCTCTTTTCTTGTTCTTCTGTAGATAATCATGGAATGCTCTGCTCCCAACCTCTTTGAAGTTCTAACAGCATCCATTGCAGTGTTACCAGCACCAATTACAGCAACTCTTTTACCCCTTGCTATTGGTGTTTCATATTCGGGGAATTTGTATGCTTTCATCAAATTTACCCTTGTAAGATATTCATTAGCTGAGTAAACTCCATTGAGATTTTCTCCCGGTATATTGAGCATCCACGGTAATCCGGCACCGGCACCAATGAAAAAGGCTTCATAGCCCTCTTCTCTAAGTTCCTCAATGGTAGCTGTTCTTCCAACGACAAAATCAGTTATTATTTCAACTCCTAATTTTTTCAAATTTTCAATCTCATGTCTTACTATTTCTTTTGGAAGCCTGAATTCAGGAATTCCATAAATCAAGACTCCACCGGGCTCATGGAGTGCTTCAAATATTGTTACATCATAACCCATTTTTGCAAGATCACCTGCAGCAGCAAGACCAGCAGGACCAGATCCAATGATAGCTACCTTCTTACCCTTTTTTTCCTTGATCTCAGGAGTTTCGGCAGCATTCATCTTTCTTTCATAATCAGCAACAAATCTTTCCAGGTGTCCTATAGCAATCGGAGGTTTACCCATCTTAATGTAAATACAATTACCTTCACATTGCTCTTCCTGAGGACAAACTCTTCCGCAAACCGCAGGAAGTGAGTTTGTTTCTTTTATTTTTTTTGCAGCATCCAAAAATTTACCCTGTTCCACTAATTTAATAAAACTTGGAATTTTAACAGCAACAGGACATCCCA
>JAMOVU010000088.1 GCA_027067555.1 Candidatus Aminicenantota bacterium
CGCCTATCTCAATATCACCGTATTGAGGATGCTTGTAATGATGCCAGTTAACAAAACCCGCACCATGTAAAATTTCATCATTCCACTTCATCCTCTCTTCCTGAGTAACCTTTCCATCCTTATTAAAATCCTGTTGTGCTCTGTAAAGCTCATTTGTAAAGGAGATTATTCCAAGTGTTCTGTAACTAAAATCATTGAAACCTCCGAAAACAGGATAAAGGTCTTTCCAGCTTATCATATACCTGTATCCGGGAAGCATTTTCTCTCCCTCTTTCCCGATAAAATCATAAACCTTAACATCAGCAAAGGGATATCTTCCCATATTGCTTGCACCCGGACCTCTTAAAATCATTCCACCCGAATTGTGAAAATCCTGTGTTGCGGCTATATTTTTATGGGAAATCAAAAATTTTGCTATTGCCATCGTTTCCGAAGGCTGGAACGGATAATCACTTGTTCCATACTGGATAAAGGGAGGCATCCAGTTAAAACCATAAGTCCTGTTCATATCATATCCGCCAATAGGATCTTCGTTAACCTGACCATCCCCATCATTATCTATACCTTCAAGCCCCAATATTATATAATCTCCCTTCTCACCGGGTTTGACTCTTTCCATTATTCTCGGATCTTTGGGATTAAGCTTTAAATAGCCTGTGCCAAGTTTTACCTTTTTCCTCATCTGAACAATATTTCCGTCTCCGTCAAGATCATCAAAATCATCCTCATCATAAAGACCATCCCTATCATCATCAACTGGTTGTTTATTTGCCCTTGATGTGCTCGGAGTATTGGGTTTGTCCATAAAAAATGCCCTGCCGTCAGGATTTACTATCGGCACTATGTAAAATGCAACCCTATCCACAAGATTTGTAATCTTTTTAATCTTTCCATAATTGGAAAGAAGATAATCCATAATGTAAAGTGTAACCTCGGTGCCCTGAATCTCATTACCGTGAATATCAGCATCAACATACATTGCAGGTTTATCCGAAGCTTTGCCTGTATCAGGATTGTTTATCGTGACAGCCCAGAGATCTCTTCCCTGATAACTTTTTCCTATGGTTTCTATCTTTACAAACTTCGGATACTTTGCCTTTATCTTTTGAAGAGCATTGAAAACCTCTTTATAATTGTAATACCTATCATATCTGAGAATCAGTGAGTAAGAAAGGGAAGCAATAAAAAGCACCAACACGAATGCAATTAAAATTCTTTTCCTCATTTTACACCTCCGAGGTTAATAATCCTTTCAATATCGGAAATCCTCTTATGGGTAATTCTTATTTTAATCTTTTTGTTTTTTCCGGGCCAGATTAAATAGCTCACCTCTTTGGAAGAGCCAAGCCCTCCGAGATCGGAAATCCTCACAAGCTTTTTACCCTCAATCAACAATGAATCTTTCGGAAGTTCAAGCTTAACAAGTATCGGCATGGAATATTTGTTCCTTCTTCCTATTGCAAGATAAAAGGGAATATAGCCTTCATTAACAATAAAAAATTTAACTCTGTAAGCTCCGCTTTTCTCTTTCTTCACGGAAAGTCCTTCAAGCTTCACATCGGGAGTTTTTTTGACAAGTAAGTCAAAAAAGTCATTAACGAGCTTTGTGTTTTTAACAGCTGTATCAAAAGGCGGGATTTCATCCACAAAAGGAATAATTCCACCGATTTCGACTTCTCCCAACTGAGGATGATTGAATTTTTGCCATTTAATCACTCCCTTACCCTTAAGCTCTTTTTCTATATAATTTTTAAGTGCTTTGTTTTTGGAATCTCCCTTGGAACCGGCTTTTGATTTGTATTTTTCAATAAATGAAGCCATCTTTGCAGGAGTTATCCTTCCACTCTCTATCATCTTTTTAAGCATTTTCACATTAAAGGATGGGGAAGCATTGAATTTTTTCATAAACTCCTTAAGCTCAGAATCTTTAAGTTTTAAAAACTCCTCTTTGCTCATCTTTTTAAGTTTATCAAGAGTAAGTCCCTTTCCGGATTTTTTCTCTTCTTTTGGCTCGGGCAAAGACCAGACATCAACACCTATAACAGGAGTGCCTGTGTTAAAATAAAGCCACTTTATTAAAGAGCCATCCTCCTCTCCCTTTGCCTTTCTTTTAATGTTAATTTTGTCCTTTTTAGCAAGATCTTTGTACTTTTTGGACAATTCTTTATAGTAAGAATAATCTTTGGGATCAATGCTCACAGGAGGAGCTATTCCTAAAAAGCTTGCAACCATCTGCTCTGTAATTTTCATCCCCCTTCCGATTCCTGCCTCTTTCAGTATTTTTACAAGTTCACTAAGTGTATATTGTTTTTTAGTATCAATCCCCAAAAATTTACCAAAACTATCGGGAACCTTTACCTTCATATCTCCCAATTTCGCAGTTCTTCCCATTTCCGGAAGTTTTAGCATATTGTTTGTTCTATCAATAATATAGGCAAGCTCAATATTTTTATGACCTAAGATAAAATCAGCTATGGCTTTTGTTGTTTTTTCTGACACAGGGAAAAGGCCTGAGCTTTTTCTATAATATTTGAAAAGCGGGGGGAAATTATTGTTTATTATAACTCCGCCCTTTGAGTCTTCATTGTATTTACCATCACCATCATTATCAATCCCTTCAATATAATACTTATAAACACCTCTTTCCTCTTTAACTGGATCGGCTTTTTTTAAAACATAGGGGAAACCCTTATCTTCAATATACTTTCCATCAACAGCCTTAACTCTCATTATGGTTATATATCCGTCTCCATTGAGATCTTCAGGTGGGTCCTCATCAATAAGCCCATCTCCATCATCATCCTTGGGAGTGTAATTTTTAACCCTCTTTTCAAGAGGCTTTTTAAAGGGTACGGAATAAAGGTCAGGATTAAGGACAGGAACAATATAAAAGCACTTGTCTTTATAAGCTTTATCGGATGATTTTACCTTATCCAGTACGAACTTTGAGAGCAATAGCGCAGATTCACTTGCAGCAAGATCATATCCTGATATGTTTGCACCAACAAATACAGCAGGAGCTTTTTCATTTCCTACAACCAACACATAAATTCTTTTTCCGGAATCAGTTTTTCCAAGAACTTTAAGCTTTGCATAAGGTGAAGCTGAAATTGTCTTAAAAGATGAAATCAGCTGACCGTATGTCTTATAGCCATTCACGGAAGATTCAACCATAAAAGGAATCAAAAGAATAACCAAGAATAAAACAATTGACTTTTTCATTAACACCTCCGATTAAATTAATACGAAAACAGGACAATTTTGTTCACTAATGGAACAAGAGAATAAAAAATTAATAAAAAAAAAGAAAACTACTCTACTTCTACAAGCTCTTTTACCACATATGAGCTTTTTCCAGAAGAATCACTTCTAAGTTCAGCTACCTTTGCATAGACTCCGGGCATCGAATCTATCATCCAGTAAACAACCTTATTATCCCCATCAAACCCTTCCACAACAGTACACATAAATTCTCCTGCTTTAACTTTAATTTTTTCTTTTCCTTTGATTCTGTAAGGGAAAAGCTCTTTTAAAGGAAAAAAATAATTGTACCTTTCGCTTAAATCATCTTTGTATCTCTGAGAAAACTGCTCCTCTTTACCATCAATGATATTAAAATTTGTGAAAACAATCCTTTTCTTATCAGAAAGCACCTTTACCCGTGAAATAAAAGGTGAGTACTTAAAAATACCTATACTCTTTACAAAAATCCCCCTTCTGTATCTAAGATTTTTAATTCCCTTGAGAAAATCAATCATTCTCTCATAATCATTCCAGGGTAATTTATCATGATAATCTGCGTCCTCATCAAAATCCTCATATTTAAAATCAATTTTTAAAAGAGAGTCTTTTTCAGATTTTCTCCTTAAAGCTTTAAAACTTTGACCATTCTTTTCAAAAGTAAAAACATTCGTGTCAATATTTTTAATACTTAATTTCCCCTTCAAAGGAGTTGAAATCAGTGTCAGGAAAAGGGATTTATTCTTTGAATCATAAAACCATTCCCCTGAAAGCTCTGTTATAGCCCCGTCTTCAAATTTCACCAATTTCACATCAAAAGGAAGGTCAAGCTTAAGATATTTTGTAAAATCTCCTCCATCTATTTTCCACAAACCTGCCAATCCCGATTTTTTGTTTTCATCTGCAAACTCACCTCTCTTAATTCTCAAATATGTATATTTACCCCTTTTATTTTCCAGAATCATAAACTTATTATCAATTTTTACTATTTTATTTACCCCATTCAAACCTTTTGCAAACCTTGACTCAATAATAATACTTTCTTCATCCGAAGAAATTCTCCACTTCCCAAATTCTCTACCCATTAATATTACTTTTCCCTCCTTTGAAAATCCAACCATCATATAAGGCTTACTTATTTTTCCATTAACCTCCGCCTTTACAAGAAGCCAATCTCCCGAGACAGAATTATTCGCCGGTAAAAGCGGAAATACAAATAAAAACAAAATCACAACAATAAAAAACACTTTTTTCATTTAATCTCCTTTTAAAAAAATAAGGCAAAGATTATATTAGATTTCCCCCTATGTCAATCCGATTTTTTTATTCTTTCCGATTTTTTTTATTCTTTTGGCTTCACCTTTTTAAAAAGTAATCTCAAACAATCCCTCTTAAAATTAAAAAATGGTACTTCCCTTTTATATTCAAGGTATTCTTCTCCGAATTTTTTAATGGCTTCAGGCTCTTCTATAAAAATTATCATAATAACCATTAACAAAATTTCAAGAGGGGCTATTATTAAAATAAAAGATACACTCCCGAGTAAAAATGCAAAAGATACGGGAAACAGCATTAACCCCAGATGCATCGGATGACGCATACAGGAGTAAACGCCCTCTTTTACAAGCTTATTGGTTTCCATCCTCGGGATATTTCCCTCTCGCCCATATTTAGCAAGAGTTCTTCCGGTGTTTTTACTGATTATAATCACAATTCTTAAAAGTAAAACACCGATAAAGAAAGAGATAATATGCCATATTAAATTTTTAAATATCTCTGAGAAAAGCTTTAAATCAAGGAAAATCCCCGCTAAAGCTCCCCCAAAAATAAAAACTATCCAGACTATAATTCTTGCAGAGTTTTTCATTTTAAATTATTACCAGCGCCTTCCGCCTCTTCTTCTTCCGAACTTACCTATCAAACCAATAATAAGAAATAAAAATCCCAGTGGCCAGATTGAGCTTTTCCCGTAAATCAAAAGTCCCACTATAAGCCATATTGCTCCAAGCACTAAAAATATGTCATAAATCCTTCTCCTCATAAAAACCTCCAGTCAAAAGTAGCAGGTAAAAAATAATCTGTCAAGATCGAGAAGATAATGATAAATTATCCCCCAAGTTTAAAAAAATTATGATATTAAAAAAACTTTAAACTCTTGACAATAAAATTAACTAATATTATTTTATTAACATTAACAATAAAAAAGAAAGGAGGAAAGAAGTGTTAAAAGAATTTAAAAAATTTCTTATCAAAGGAAATGCGGTGGATATGGCGGTAGGTTTTATGTTCGGAGCAGCTTTTGCAAGTATCGTGAAAGCTTTAGTAAATTATATTATAATGCCACCAATCGGATTACTTCTTGGCAAAGTGGATTTTTCCAATCTTTTCATAGCCCTTGACGGGAAAAAATATGAAAGTATGGCAGCCCTTGATAAGGCAGGTGCCCCCGCTATTAAATATGGCCTTTTTATAAATGATTTAATCTCTTTCTTAATCTTGGGCTTTATTATTTTTATGATGGTAAAAATTATAAATTCCCTTCATAAGAAAGAAGAAGTTCAAGCCGAACCAACTACAAAAAAATGTCCGGAATGTGCAATGGAGATTCCAATAGAGGCAAAAATATGTCCTTATTGTAATGTAAAATTGTAATTTTCGTTTATTTTGAAAAAACCATTGTTTTAATTTTTAGTGAAAAGAGACAAAAATAATATATCTTATTATCATTTTGATTCTTTTTTTCTTATTTTCAATGCACCTGAGAGCAAAGGCAACAGAAAGAAAAATCCGAGAAAGAAATCGTTAAGACAACATCCAAAGATTTCAGAAGAGATTGGGAAAGCAGCAAAAAGCAGCCCCCCTATGTCAACCGAACATCAGAAGAGCATGTATGGAACTTTCCCCTACTGTTCTTTGTCATCCTTTGAAAAAATATCCTTTATAATCACATACAATGGCAGTAAAATAAAGAAAACAAGAGGATAAACAATGATGTAAAGAAATATTACATAGGTCGCATAACCGGCAAAAATAGAAAAGGGAATGCTTAGCAAGAGCCAGGATATTACTTTAATAGGATTAGAATACTTTAAGGCTTCATCTATGAAAATTATGTAATAAATAGCACTGAGAATTGTTATTGGTATGTAAAATTCCCCATACTTTTCGAATTTTTCATTAAGGTCATCCAAAAGCTTTTTCATCCCTCTTCCTTTTTAAGGTATAGACATATACAGCTTTGGCAACTGCCCGGTTTCCCGCTTACCAATCCCACAAATCATCATCCTCATCTTCGCTCTCTTTGAGAAAAAGGCCAGAGTCCTCCATTCGGAAATCAGAGATAAAATCATTCTCAAGGGGCTTTTTGATAAGGGTTTTTGGATTTAAAGTTGGAAGATAAAGGTAAGGGTTTGAGGATAAATAGCCTATTTTAATCCCAAGACTGTTTTTAATAACCGGAGGGTTAAAAGAAAATGGGTCCCAGGGAGAAGAGAGGGAAAACTCTGAGCCATACGCTCCAAAAGTATTCCAGATGCTATCAGGTGAGAATTTATCACCGTATTTTCCGAAGGGGTTGTAAATGGAGTTCGGGTCAAAGTGTGAGCAATTAAGACATCCCAGATACTTACCCGAAAAAGAATCATAAATCAGAAGAGGCTCATATTGGCTTTTCTCTTTAAAAAATAGATAATCATCTCCCGAATACAAAAAACAGGATAAAGCAATAACCCCCATGATTAAAGCAAAAACAATCGCTCTTTTAAACATACTCCACCTCCTTATTTTATATTTTAGCAGGGGGTATGTAGCAAATAGTGATACAGGCTATTGAAAGCCGAGCAGCAGAAATTTTTTGTCCCGTCCTAAAATAGGTTGACAATTCATCTCTATTCAAAGTGCTTAAACCTATTGTTAGTAAATATCTCCTCTGGTATTTATATCAACTATTTTTATCTCTTCTTTCTCAAGAACAAAAATCACTCTGTATTTCCCTACTATCAATCTATACATATTTTTCACCCTTTTACCTCTTTATATCTCCATAATCAGGCAATTTTTCAATCGACTCAATTAACCTCCGCTGTAGCTCTTTGTTTAGCTTTCTTAAATAATTTACACTCGTCCTACTGTAAACTATTCTCATAAACCAAGTTCTTTTCTCACCTCATCTGAAGAGACAAACTCATCATTTTTCAAAATATTCAAAAGCCTTTTCTCTTCTTCATCACTTAGTTTTAGTTCACTATCCTTACCCTTGTTATCAATCATATATCTCAAAGATTCCCTTATGAGCTTGGACAAACTTATTCTTTTAACAAATGCAAAACTCCTTGCCTTTTCATAAGTTTCTTCATCTATGGTTATATTCAATCTTTTCATTTTTCCCTCTAATACATAGATACGCTATTCTGTATTAATTGTCAAGGGGATTTTATAAAGCGGAGCAGCGGAATTAAATGAAGGAATGAAAAATGAAAAATTAAGAAATATTAAGATACGAGCTGAGCAGCAGCTTTCGACTTTCTACTCTTTACTTTCGACCTTCAACTTTTAACTATATTATAAATCTCCCTTCTATGACCTACAAAATGTATTGTTATCTTAAGCAAAACCTTATCAACTGTGTATATAACTCTTCTCCAACTCTTAATTTATAGAACTCAGCCAAATCACCTTTTAAAGTTAATGGCCTGATAAAATCATAATTTTCTCCCACCCATTCAATCTTTGAAAGAATCCTTTTTCTTACACTTTTATCTCTCTTTAATAAACCCTCTTTTGCTGTTTTTGTGAATTGATTTCATATATCAATTATTCAATCTCTTTTTTTATATCTTCAAGAGGAAATAATTCTCCCCTCTCTTCTTCACTTTTGCTCTTTTTCAATATTTCACTAAACTCTTTCTTTATTTTCATTCCATAATCAGGATCAAAATATTCATCAAGAACTTCTTTCATTATTTTTTTCAGTTTTTTTTCACTCAAAACAGAATCTTCCTTCCTTAGCATTCTTTATCCTCCTGTTATTAATATAGCTTTATGCCTGATTTATGTCAAGGGGGCTATTTTCGTCAAAAATAATCTAACCGAAAGTAAGATGTTTCATCAAAAAGAATCTAACTGAAAAAAGAAGAGGGCGCTCATAAAAAATCGTAAATTCTTTTATGCTCTATTCCGTCAATATTGCCCAATAGAAGATCATCCATACTAAGGACTATTTTTTTATAATTATCCCTGATTGATTTCAAATTGCCGAATTCCCTATCAATCACACTTTTATCCGCCAATACATAAGTAACCTGTATGTATATTTTTTCCTCATTATTTTCAGCTATGAAATCCACCTCTTTGTTTCTCAATTTGCCGATAAAAACATTATAGCCTCTTTTTATCAAAGAGAGATAAACGATGTTCTCAAGGATTTTTCCTATTTGATAGTCAATATTGGAGCTAATATAATTTTTGAATACAATGTCATTAACATAATACTTTTTTTCTCCTGTCAGGATTTTTTTGCCCTGAATATCATACCTTTTTACTTCGTGAATTGAATAGGACATTGTTATGTATTTTATATAATTGTCAATTAATTCGTGATTGACAGAATATCCGTTTGATTTCAGATGTTTTACAATGGAGTTTGTTGAAAATGTTGTCCCAATCGTATCAATCAGATATTCGAACAATCTTTCAAGAAGCCTTATATTTCTTACTCCGAATCTTTGTACGATGTCTTTTAATATAATTGAATCTTTAAGATTGGTTATGTAATTGTATCTCAGACTTTCATCATTCAATTTGTAAAGTTCGGGCAAGCCTCCCATTTTTAGGTATTTCAAGAAGGATTCTTTGTTGCGTTTCAATTTAAAATATTCGAGAAATTCATTGTAATCAAAAGGAAGAATATTAATAGTAATGTACCTTCCGGACAAATATGTTGAAAGCTCTGTTGAGAGCAAATTTGCATTTGAACCTGTTATAAATATTTCAAAATCCCTTTTATAATCTTGAGACAATGAGTTAATTATTTTCTCCCACTGCTCTATCTCCTGGACATCATCCACAAACAAAAAGATTTTCCCTTTGGGATTAAATTCTTTGATGTATTCATTAATCACTCTGTTTAAAATTTCCGAATTCCTTATGAATTTTAATTCAAAAATATCCATATTCAAACAGAGTATGTTTTTCCTGCTCACTTTGTTTTTATTAATAAGATTATTAATTATCATTCGTAATATGTAGCTTTTGCCAACTCTTCTCTGGCCCAATATCACTTTTATCAGTTTATTCCCAGTAAAATTATCTATTTTTTTAAGATAAAATTCCCTGTAAAATCCTGTATCAATTTTCTCATTATTCCAAAAATTGTACTTTTCTAAAATATTAATAATTTCAGACATATTTGAATTTTACAAAAAATTTTAATATTTTTCAAGTATATCTGAAATTTATTTAAAATTTGCAAGATTTTCAGATCTATCTGAAAAATTATTTGGCAAAGAGTTTAGAGTTCTTAAAAAGGAGTTTATAAGAAAAATCGTTGAAATGCAGCGAAGTTTCCCGTTACTATAATGTGGTATACAAAGAAATTATGCCATTAAAAAGAGGATTAATTCTTTCCACTCTATCTTAAATGAGTCCATCCTCTTTGAGCTCTTTTAATAACTTATTCATAGAGCGAGTAGGCTCTTTTCTCCTTTCCGCAATAGCTGCAAGATCTTCCAAATCCTCAAGGAGTTTTGAGTATTCTTCCATTGGTATTATCACAGCTTTTTTATTTCCTTTGCTATCAGTTATAAATTCCTTTTTAATATTATCCATTCTCATTTTTCCCCTCACTAAAATTATAGCCTATTTTCCGAAAAATTCAAGAGCTACTTTAAATTTTGCAAAAAAAGGAAATTATTAGAAAAATCGTTGAAACGCGGTATAGAAAACTCTACATAGATTAATTACTTAATTTCCCTTGCCAGATATCAGGAAGAGATTCTTCCAAATTTGGTATAAGTTGAGACTACCTTTTTCACATAGGATTTATTCTTGTAAAGATAGCCATTGTTGTATCTGAAAAGTGCAAGGTCAAGATCACCGCCTTCTTGATCATAATAGTGTTTTAGAATCTTTAACCCTAAATCAATATTATACTCAATGTCAAAAAGTTTGTTGGGATCAATCTTATAATAATCTTTCCACACATTGTAGTTTATCTGCATAAGCCCGTAAGCTCCGGCAGGTGAAATTGCATACTGATTAAAATCACTTTCCACCTTAATAAGTGCAAGAATAAGCTCAGGCTTGAACCCGTACTCTCTGCTCTTTTTGTAAACTATGTTTGCAATCTTATCAAAATGGGGATATTTACTCTTCAGTGCCATAGCTTTAAACCTGTAAAGCTCATAATCTTTCATAAGGCTTTTGTATTTTGCCAGCTCTTTTGTAAGTTCAGCCTTTTCTTTTAAAAGAGCTTTTCTCTGTGTCTCAATTTGAAGTCCCTTTTTAATAATAAAATAATTGGAAAGAATGCTTAAAAACAGCAGAACACTAACTAATATAAATACTTTATTGTTTATCTTCATCTTGATCCTCCCTTTAAACTTGGAGTATTATAGCAGATTAAAATAACCAAAGTCAAATTTACCACCAATTTAGTAGGAAATCTTCAATTGACATTAAAAACACATTTTAATATTATTTTTAATGAGACTGAGAATATTTTTTGTTCTACTTCTTTTCTCTACTTTTTCACTAATTTCCAAAGAGCTTAAAATTGAACACAAACTTTCTTTAAGGGCCTATCTTATGGAAGATCAAAGGATTTTCTGGAGCGGACTTGAAAGAAGCTTTGGTGTTGAAGGAAAACTAATTCTTAATTTTTCAAAAATTAAAGATAAAAGGGGATTTTTCAGCACTCTTGAAATTTTCTTAAATCAACCCTACGGAAAAAATATTTTAACAGATAATGAAAGAAAAAAGTATGCACAAAGCTTTAAAGTTAATACATTTGAAATCTCAAGGTTAACCATAGGATACAAAACAAAAAGCTTTACAATAAAACTCGGAAAGGATTATTCTCCTTTCGGAAGAATTTATTATCCGATTTTTTTTAATAATTACAGATTCTCCTCTCCTTTTATAAGAAGCGAAGCAATACTTTTGAAAGAAACAGGGATATTTTTATCATACAATCCATCCTTTATATCAATAGATTTTGCAATAGTAAACGGAGAGGAGAACAGAGATACCAACTCCTTTAAAGCAGGTATTATAAGAGCTGGCTTAAACTTTCCCTTTTTCAAACTCGGAGTCTCATTAAAAGCCCATGATGGCATCGGTTCAGAGCAGCAAAAAGTTTATAAAAATCATCTCGGAGCTGATTTATTTATCAAAATTAATAAGGTCTCTCTTTCAGGAGAATTTATCTATGATCAATACGGATTTCATAAGGAGTTTGATGATTCTGAGATATTCTGGCCTACAAGTTTTTATTACAGAGATATATTTTACAAATACAACACTCCTATAGAGGGCATGGGAGGATATTTAAACCTTAAAATAGGAGAGAATAATAATCTCTTAAACCTATCATACGGAGAATACCATCCTAAAAAGATAGGAAATCCCTATCATGATCAGAATATAAAAAGGTTCATTTTAAAAGGAAGCAAGAAATTAAACAAATATCTTCTTTTCTTCATTACTGGAATTATTGAAAACGAGAGGGAATTTAAAGAGCCGTGGAGAAAGGGTGAAAAAGGCTATGCTTTCTCAGTCGGAATGGAGTTTAATTATGAATAAAATTTTAAAGCTCAAAATTATTATTTTCATTATTTTATTAACCTCAAATTTAGCATTCGCTGAAAAAGAAAAAGTGAAAAAGATGAAGCTAACCTTTATTGAATATGCAAGGGGAGTCTCTTCTTCAACAAATTCAACGATTCATCTTTCAACCGCCTCAAAAGATCTTTATTTTTATGATGTTCATTTGATTGACAATTCTTTTTTCCCTGATAATTCCATAATACCAAACGCCTTTTTCAAGCCCCTCTTTAAAGGAGATATTGTAGGAGCAGTAAAAGCGACCACAGAGCCATATTATGGAATAAGAACCTATCACTTCCTTAAAAATAAACCTCAAATAGGTTTTGGTATAGATTTCATACATTTTAAAGTTTTTTTACCTGATGAAAAACAGATAGTTAAAATCAAAGGTACAAATGATGGAGAAAACATTAATCTAAAGGATGATGTACATAATTATCTGAAGAGTTTTAATGTATCCCATGGAGTAAATCACATAGGGTTTTCAATTGTTTACAGAAAGATGCTTTATAAAAATGAAAAATTTCCCGATGGAAGACTTCAACCATATATAAGTTTTCACATTGCTCCCTGTATCCCCCATCATGAAGTTCAAATTAAAAATAGTCAACTTAAAGCTTACTCGTATCAGGTAAAATTCCTTAACTTTGGATTCGGAATTGGGGCTGGCGTAAGGGTTAGAATATACGAGCACTCTGGACTTTTCCTTGAGTATAAATACACATACACATTTTTGAGAAATCTATTTTTTGACAATGGAGAGGGCAAAATCCAATTAAATTTCGGAGTCCATCACCTCCAATGGGGTATCTCAATTGTAATTTAAAGAACAGAGAGAGGTAAAAACTTTTTTTCAGTATTATCAAATCGCCAAAAAATTAAGTTGAAATAAGAAAATAATTGAGTTATAATAATTTACAGATAGTATAGAGGAGGTTTTGATGAAGAAAAAGGTTATATATGGTTTAATAATCATTTCATTACTTTTTTTTATAACTTCTTGTAATAAAGCCAAAAAGACAGACAGTATTTATCTTACTGTAGATTTTAGCACTCCCCATTATAGTGATACTTTCACAGATATAACATATCACTGGTATTTAAAAAAGCACTTAATCCCGTATGACCCGAATTACAAAGTTTTTGTCCACTTCTGGTGGGATAGCAAAAAGATGATGCTTTTGCAGGATGACCACGATTTTCCATGGAATATTGAAAACTGGAAGCCGGGAAAAGAGCTCACCTATACACACAAGGAAATTTATATTCCTGATTTTATAGATGATTTTGACCTTGAATCAACAGGCAAAGAGACAATAACTTTTACAGTCGGCCTCTGGAAGCCAAAAGTAAAAAATTCAAAAATTATTCTTTATCAGAAAAAACTTGAGTTTGAGTTAAGACCTGCCGAATACCCCGAAATAACCTATGCAGAGGGGTGGTATCCTGAAGAAAAGTTTGGCTATGGAATTTACGATAGCTGGAGATGGACATCAAAAAAAGCATCTATAATTGCAGATAACATAGGAGAACCTCTCTATCTTTATATATACGGGGGCGTTGACAAAAGCGTTTACCCTGATCAAAAAATTACAATAAAAATCAATGACAAAGAGCTTGAAAGCTTTATTCCTAAAGAAGGGAAATTTAAGAGAAAATACTTACTTGATAAAAATATTCTTGGAACTGAGGATGAGTTTAAGATTTATATAGAGACAGATAAGACATTTGTTCCTTCAAAGCTAAACAGAGGTAATGATGACAGGGAATTAGGAGTCCAGATATACCTCGTAAACCTGATGCCTGTTAAAACAAAATAGCATAATTGCTGATAATTTCAGCATCAAGAAGAACGGATCTTATAGCTTATTATCCGAAGTATTTTAGTAATATTTTAAAAAAAAGAAAGGTTGAGGTTCATGGGCCATTCGGACATCGGTATAGTGTAAACCTTTCTCCGTCCGGAGTACACACAATAGTTTTGTGGTCAAAGAATTTTGGAAATTTTATAAATAATAGATTTGGTTTAAAAGACTTATTAATGAGCTATTCTCAAATATACCTCCACTTTACTATAACAGGTCTCGGTGGGACTGAGATGGAGCCTATTATTCCCGAACCTCAAAAAGCCCTTGAACAATTAAAAGAACTTGTAAAAATAGTGGGCGATGAAAGAATAGCTATAAGATTTGATCCCATTATCTTTTACAAATATGAAGGAAGGCTTAAAACAAACTATGATTTTTTTCCTATTCTAATAAAGGAAATTTCAAAATACAGGTTAAAAAAACTCATATTTAGTTTTGTTCAATACTACCCAACAGTAATAAAAAGATTTAAAAAAGTGGGGATTGAATACATTGATCCGCCAAAGGAGGAAAAATTAAAATTAGCTTCTGATATGGCAAAAGAAATAAGGGAAACAGATATTAAATTGTACGCATGTTCTCAAGAATTTCTTACCAAAATTAAAGGAATAGAAAAATCAAGATGTATTGATGCCGAATACTTATCAAATATTCATCCTCTCGGATGGAAGATTAAATACAAAAAAGACAGGGGACAGAGGAAAGAGTGCGGATGTTCAGAATCAAAAGATATAGGCAACTATGGAATGAGCTGCCCTGCCCCATGTCTTTACTGCTATGCAAATAAAAAGATAAATGTGAGGATAAAATGAAACTTTTTATCTGGATTATCTTAGGTGCTATTGGCACAGGTTTTATAATTTATGGGAAAAGACAACAAAATTATCTTTTTTTCCTCTCCGGAGCCTTACTTTACATCGTCCCATATTTTTTTAAGAGTATTATTTTTTTAATTTTAACAGCTATTTTAATAATCGCTCTACCTTTCTTTTTAGATTAAATTTTGTTATGAGTAAGAAAACTAATTTGATAAGCCTTGAAAATTAATATAGAATTATAAAATCTCAAGGAGTAAAGGATGGCTACCGAAGAGAGAATAAAAAGGATAAATGATGTTCTTAATAACAGACAGAAAGACCTTGTAGTGGTTCTTGAGAATATAAGAAACACCCATAATGCAAATGCAATTATAAGGACCATGGATCTTATAGGGATTCAAAATCTCTATATTATTAACACTCTTCAGGAACCTTTTCCTATAAACACAGCAATTTCCACAGGAGCTGAAAAGTGGATTACCATAAAGCAATTTTTCTCCGTAAAAGAGTGCGTAAAAGAGTTAAAGAAAAATAATCTTAAAATTTTTTCAACCCACCTTAAAGCAGAGGCAACACCAATTGATAAAGTGAACTTTTCCCAACCGGTTGCAATTGTGTTCGGAAATGAAAAAGAGGGAATCTCAGATCAAATGTTAAAAGAGAGTGATGAGAACATATTCATACCCATGAGAGGGATGGTAAAAAGTTTTAATATATCAGTATCAGTGGGTATTATTCTCTATGAAGCAATATCCCAGAGAATAAGCTCAGGATATTTGGATAAAGGGAAACTTTCGGAAAGTGAAAAACAGGAGCTTTTTAATAATTGGATTTTTAATCGCCGTAATTTTTAGCAATATATCTTTTGCTAATATTTACAGGCTAAAAATGAACTTTTATGCAAGATCATGGGGGACACTCATACTCATAATACCTTACAGAGCGTATGCTGAGGTGGGAGCTGATCTTTATCTAAAAGAGACAGAAGAAAATGGAAACTTTCACTATTCTTTTTCAGATATAGCTTCTCCCGTTTACTATGTACAAACTATTGATTTTATCCCCAAGGAAATTCACGCAAGGGTGGGAGCAAAAAGCATAGAAGAGGGTGTCAGATTTGGCAATGAAAAACTTAATCAAATATGTACAACGGATCCTATCTTCTGTGAAAATATTCCCAAATCCAGGAAAAAAGCTTTACCCTTTTTATTCAAAAGTTTTGATAAAAATAATTTTGAATTTATAAGGCTTAAAAAAGGGAAAATACCAAAAGAAAGTATAAAAAACAGAATAGAGCTTTATTATGCCTGGCCAGCTACTTCAAAATTTGGTATTCCTTCCTATGATATGTTAAAAGCTTCCTTATGTTTCTTTAGCATAAGGTTCAGAGAATATGAAAACTCGGGAAAATCAAATTACCGGGTTATGAACATAAATCTTAATGAGTGCCTTAACAGTGTTCTATACTATGCAGTACCAGCTGTCAAAAGATTTGTCCATTTAAGACAAAAGCGATTATTTCATATGTACTTTACAAGAGAAAGAAAAAATGGAAATATATTTTTAAAGGGGGAAGCATATCCGAATGTAAAAGTGTGGGGGAAATATAAGATAAGATATTTTAAGAGAGAGATAATACTCGAGGATGGTTCTGAAAAATTCCTTTCTGATAAAATTGAATTAAAAGTTACGGATGACAATGGGAAAGGTGGAAAGGGTATTATAGAATTTTACAAAGTAAAGTAAATACCCTGCAACAATCTCCCTTTCATTTCGTTTAAAATTGTATTATGATTTTATAAGAGACTTTATAAAAAGGAGTTTTTATGAGAAAAAAACTTTTTATTCTTATCCTTGTGTTCGGTTTAATTTCCTTTGGTTTTGCTCTGAAGGATTCACGTCTTTTAAGATTCCCCGATATCAATGGGAATCAAATTGCGTTTGTGTATGCGGGAGACATATGGACAGTATCCGCAAATGGTGGAGATGCAAAGAGGCTCACCTCTCACATCGGTCTGGAACTATTTCCGAAAATTTCACCCGATGGAAAGTGGATAGCATTTTCAGCAGAATATTCAGGCTCAAGACAGGTTTACATTATGCCATCAGAAGGTGGAGTTCCCAAACAGCTTACCTATTACAATGATGTCGGAGAGATGCCTCCGAGAGGAGGATGGGATTATGCTGTTCTGGATTGGACTCCCGACAGTAAAAAGATTCTGGTAAGAGCCAACAGAACACCTTATGGAAAGAGAATGGGAAAATATTACCTGGTTCCCATTGACGGAGGGCTTGAGACTCCCCTTGAAATTCCGGAAGCAGGTTTCGGAAAATTTTCTCCGGATGCAACAAAAATAGTTTACACTCCCATATCAAGGGAATTCAGAACATGGAAGAGAACAAAGGGAGGAAGAGCTCAGGATGTATGGATTTATGATCTTGTAAAACACAGCTCAAAAAGGCTCACAAAATTTCCCGGAACCGACCAGCATCCTATCTGGTATAAAGATAAAATATACTTTGTATCTGACAGAGGACCAAATGCAAGATTGAATTTTTATTCTTATGATTTAAAAACAGGAAAAATAACTCAAATTACCCATCACAAAGAGTATGATGTGCTCTGGCCATCGGGTAGAAATGGAGTTGTCGTGTATGAAAACGGAGGATACATATACAAACTTAATCTTGATACGGGGAAAACACAAAAACTTACTGTGAATATTGAGTTTGATAATCCGAACAGACTTCCCTATTTTAAAAATGTGGTTAAATACATTTCAAGATTTGGCTATGATATCTCACCTTCCGGCAAAAGAGCTGTATTTGATGCAAGAGGGGATATTTTCACTGTTCCTGCCAAAAAGGGAATAACATACAATCTTACAGAATCTCAGGGAGTAAAAGATTCATATCCCGCATGGTCTCCCGATGGAAAATGGATTCTCTATTATTCTGATAGAACCGATGAGTATGAAATCTATCTTACTGACCCAAAAGGTAAAAAGACAATCCAGCTTACGAAAAACAGCCATACATGGAGATTTCCTGCTGTATGGTCACCTGACAGTAAAAAGATTCTTTTTTCCGATAAAAACCAGCTTTTGCAAATCCTTGATATAAAAACAAAAAAAATCACAGTGGTTGATAAAGCAAGACTGTTTGATATAACAGACTACGACTGGTCACCTGATTCACAATGGGTTATTTACACAAAGGATGCTTCAAACGGACTTGATGCAATCTGGGTGTACTCCTTAAAAGATAAGAAAAAATATCAGCTTACGGATAATGAATTTAATAATTTTGGCGGTGTATTCTCAAAGGATGGAAAATATATCTACTTTCTTTCTATGAGAACATTCAATATGAATTTCTCAAGCTATGAGTTTGATTTTGTTTACAATAAAGCCACGAAGATTTATGCAATGGCATTAACAAAGGATGCACCAAAGCTTTTTAAAGATGAAAATGATGAAGAACCTATAAAAACCGAAGAACCCAAAGTTAAGTCAAAAAAGAAGAAAAGTTCCAAAAAGGAAGCTAAAAAACAGGTTATTGTAAAAATTGACTTTAAAGGAATTAATGACCGAGTTGTCGCCTTTCCTATAAAAGCCGGCGATTACAGAGGGATAGCTACAATAGAGGGAGGAATTCTCTACTATAAGGACAGAGGACTTTACAAGTTTGACATCAAAAAGAAAAAGAGTGAGTTAATAATCAAAGGAGTCTCAGGTATTAAAATTTCAGCAAACGGTAAAAAACTTCTTTACAGATCTGGAATAAAATACGGAATCATTCCAATCTCACCAAAGCACAAAGTGGGAGACGGACTTTTAAATATGAAAGATGTTACAATGAAAATTGACCCTGTCAAAGAATGGAATGAAATTTACAGAGACGGATGGCGCCTTTACAGAGATTGGTTCTATGTTAAAAATATGCACGGAGTTGATTGGAAGGGAATGTATGAAAAGTACAAAAAGCTCCTGCCATACCTTGGACACAGAGCTGATCTTGATTACATTTTCGGAGAGCTAATAGGTGAACTTAATGTTGGACACTGCTATGTGCACTGGGGAGATTTCCCGAGAGTAAAGAGAGTGGATACGGGACTCATAGGTGCCGAGCTTGTGGCAGATAAAAAAGCCGGAAGGTATAAAATCGCAAAAATTTTTAAAGGTGAGAACTGGAAAGAAGCTACAAGATCACCATTAACTGAACAGGGGATAAATGTTAAAGAGGGAGATTATATAATCAAGATAAACAATCATGAGGTAACTCTAAAAGATAACCCTTACAAATTTCTTGAAAATACTGTGGGAAAACTAATTCCGATAACTGTAAATTCAAAACCGACAGTAGAGGGAGCAAAAACTTATTTAATCAGACCCATAAAAAGCGAACTTGCTTTAAGACATCTTGATTGGGTAAATTCAAGAAAAGCACTTGTTGAAAAACTTTCGGGAGGAAGAATTGGATATGTATATGTTCCTGATACTGCTGTTGCAGGAAACAGAGAGCTTTTCAAAGGATTTTATGCAAACAGAGATAAAGAAGCCCTTATTGTTGATGAAAGATACAATGGAGGAGGATGGAGCCCCGGTAAGATGATAGAGCTTCTTTCAAGAAAGAGAGTGAGCTATTGGAGAAGAAGAGGGCTTGAATTGAGACCCGAACCATTTTATGCAATCGATGGTCCTAAAGTTATGCTTATAAATCATTACTCCAGCTCAGGTGGAGACAATTTCCCTTATTGGTTTAGAAAGGCAAAATTAGGAATCATTATAGGTACAAGATCATGGGGAGGACTTGTCGGATACGGATGGAGCCCTTCACTTGCAGACGGAGGAAGTTTTGCCATACCTTCATCGGGAATTGTCGGAACAAATGGAAAATACATAGTGGAAGGAGTCGGAATTTATCCTGACATTGAGGTTGAGGACAGACCCGAACTTGTTGCTAAAGGACATGACCCATCTCTTGAAAGAGCTATTAAATATCTTTTGGAGCAGTTGAAAAAACATCCTCCGAAAAAAACTCCGAAAAATCCGCCTGATCCCGACAGATCAAAATGGTATGAAGGAGAAATCAAGTAAAATTGCTTTTTAATAGGAAGCCGACCGTTTTTGAGAAACGGTCGGCTTCATTGTTTTCATTAGATCCTCATATACTAATTATTCAAAAATTGATAATAATCTCAAATAGTGCTAAAATACCGTATGAATTCTTTTTTTAAAATTTTCAGGAGGGCCAATGAAAGATTCAGAAATCAAAAAAATTTTAGTGGAAAATGACGAGGAATTTAAAAAAATTTATGAAGAGCATCAAAATTATGAAAATCAACTTAAAGATTTTCAGGATAAGCATTTTCTTACCTCAGAAGAAGAGTTAGAAGTAAAAAAAATAAAAAAGAAGAAACTTTTTCTTAAAGATAAAATGCAACAAATAATAAACGAATATAGAAAAGAGAGTAAGAATTGATAGCAAAGGATGGCCTTATTTTCATAATCCCAGCCTTTTTTTTTACTGCACTTTTTTGGTATTTCCGTCTCTATATTCCATTTGCATTTTTTCTTCTTTTAACAATTGCATTCCTATTTTTTTTCAGAAATCCACCGAGGAAAATACCGGAATTAAAACCGGGGGAAGTTTTATCACCTGCGGATGGAAAGGTAATTGAAATTGTAAACACTGAACATGGAAAAAGACTCAGTATATTTTTAGCTCTTTATAATGTTCATGTTTTCAGAGCCCCGATAGGAGGAAAGTTAAATACTGTAAAACTCATAAAAGGCAAATTTCATCCTGCATACAAATTGGAAGCATCAACAGAGAATGAAAGGGTGAAGATGGTAATTGAGGGAGAAAACAGAATGGAATTTGATGTGATTGCAGGAGTTGCTGCAAGAAGAATAAAGCCCTGGAAAAAAGAGGGAGATAAAGTTAAAGCGGGAGAGCTCCTGGGAATAGTTATGTTTGGTTCAAGAACGGATATCTATATTCCCGAAAACTTTGAACTTTATGTAAAAGCGGGAGATAAAGTCAAAGGAGGCTTAAGTAAAATAGGGAGGTTTAAATGAAAAAAGAAAAGACAGTAAAAAAAAGAAGAAAAAGGATTAAGATAGAATTTTATTTTCTTCCTTCACTTGTTACTGCAGGAAATGCGGTATTTGGGTTTTTAAGTATTGTTTACACTTTAAAGGAAAAATATTATTTTGCCGCTCTTTTCATATTCTTTGCGGCTCTCTTTGATTTTTTTGACGGTAGAATAGCAAGAGCCTTGAAAGTATCTTCAGAGTTCGGTACAGAGCTTGATTCCCTTGCTGATACAATTTCTTTTGGAGTTGCTCCTGCCCTACTTATATATTCATGGGGATTAAGAGAATTGGAACCATTTTCAATAGTGATTGCATCCATTTTTGTTTTAGGGGGGATTATAAGACTTGCAAGATTTAATGTTATTCACCTCAATAACCCCGAAAGCAATAGTACATATTCAGGTCTTCCGATTCCAATGGCAGCATCAGCACTTTACTCTTTTGTTCTTATTCACCCTACTCCAATAAACTCAAAAGCATTCACTCTATTTTTGGGTTTTTGGGTAATTCTTTTTGCTTATTTTATGACTTCAAAGATAAAATTCAGAAGTTTTAAAGACATAGGGATGAAAACAAAAAACATATTTCCTCTTCTTTTTTCATCCATAGTAATTTTAGGACTTGTTTATTATACAGGTTATACAATTGCGATAGTTTTATATCTATATTTAGGATATAATCTTTCAAGACTAATTTTTAAAAGGAAGAAAGCGGCACAATATGAGCTTAAAACAAAAGAAAATTAAGGTTGGAGTATTAGGTTATACATCAGAACTTTCAAAAGAGTTGAAGTCTTTCATTGAAGAAGAAGGTCTTTTTGAAGAGTTAAGGTTTAATTTTTATGATCTAAATGCAAAGGATGATTACTCTATATTGGGAGATTTCAGAGATGAAAGTATTGTGGTCAAGTACCCTAAGATTGATGAATTAAAAACAAATGATATTTTAATACTTACTTCAAATTTGCCTCAAAATGAAGATATAGTAAAACTTTACAAGGATGGGATAGTAATAGACATAGCAGATTCCCTTGACGAATATTCATTACTTTACAGTGGTGAAGAAAAAGATACCTTGAAAAATTCAAGAATAATAAAATTACCACAACCAGCTTCATTTATTTTATACAAAATACTAACCCCCATAAAAAAGAGCTTTGGCCTTGAATGGGCCCTTTCAAATGTGTTTTTCCCCGCTTCATCAAAAGAAGGAGGTATAGATAATTTTTTGGATCAAATTCTAAATTCTCTCAACATGAAACCAATAAACAAAGAGGTTTTTAATGAACAAATAGCCTTCAGCTTTGCCCCGATAGAGGAAGAAGTTGAAAGGAAAATAGAGGAAGAAACAAGAAAACTTTTGGGGATGAGAGAAGTTGGAGTTGAATCCTTTTTCGCCTCTGTTTTTCACTCATTCTCTTTCTTCATACACTTTAAAACATTAAAACCAATTGAAGAGGATATTTTCAAATACAGTTTTGAAGTTGAAAATTTCTTTAGATTTTCAAGAAAAAGACTCACCTCCCCTATTGAAGCAGCAGGCAACAATAAAATAGAGCTCTCATTCTTAAGAAAGGTAAAAGACATGGAAAATACCTATTTTTTTAATGCATCTGCTGATAATTTCAAAGCCGGGATAATTCTGAGCGTAGTGGAAATTTTAAAAAAACTTACGGAGTAGAGCTTGTTTAAAGACATAAAAAAACTCTTTTCTCTTCTAAAACCATACAAAAGAAAGGTATTTATCGCCTTTTTTTCAATGATAATGGTTGCTTTTTTTACAATGCTCATTTCAGTTATCATCCAGCCCATAATGGATGTTCTTTTTCTTAAAAATAGCTCCTCTGTTAACAAAACAGGTTCATTTTTGGTTAAAAAATTTGTAGAAGAGCTTGTACATTCCGGAAAGGTTGATTTGGTTAAAGTTCTACCAATAGCACTTGCACTTATTTTCCTTGGAAAAGCTTTTTTTAGTTTTCTCTCAAATTATCAGATGAATAGCATAGGACTCCATGTAATAAAGGATCTCAGAGACAAACTATATGTTCATCTTTTAAGACAATCCATAAGATTTTTTTCAAGGAAGAGAACAGGTGATATAATTTCAAATATAACTAATGATCTTGATAAAGTTCAAAACTCTGTAACAACAACAGTTTCAGAGCTCATTGTAGAATCTTTCACACTTTTGGGGCTTCTCTTTGTTATATTCTACCAGGATTGGCATCTTGCACTTATTACTTTCGTAATAATCCCCATTACAATCATACCCGTTAAATTTTTTGCAAGAGTCGCAAAAAAGGAAGGACATAAAATTCAGTCATCCGTGGGAGATATATCCTCCTCCCTTTTTGAACTTATCCATGGTATAAGAATAATTAAAACATATAATATGGAAGAATTTGAAAAGAAGAAATTTCTAAAAACCTCGGAAGATAATCTAAAATCAAATATAAGGCTTGTCATCATAAAAGCAACATCATCTCCATTTATGGAATTTTTCGGAGGAGTCGTAGCAGCAATAATTCTTGCAATAGGAACATCAAAAATCCATGCCGGGAAAATCACTCCCGGGCAGTTTATGTCATTTTTCACAGCTCTCTTTCTTATGTATCCTCCCATAAAAAAATTAAGCCGTGCCAATACATCTTTGCAACAGGGAATAGCAGGTCTTGAAAGAATTGAGAGTATTTTAAAGGAAAAAAATGAGATAGAAAAATTTTCAGGTAAAAAGAAAATTGTGAGAGCAAAGGGAGAGATAGAATATAAAAATGTTTATTTCAGGTATGATGAAGGAAACGGGCATGTTCTAAAAAATATAAATCTTAAAATAAAACCCGGAGAAAAGATTGCAATAGTCGGGCTTAGTGGCTCGGGGAAAACCACTCTCGTGAATCTTATTCCGAGGTTTTTTGATCCAACTGAAGGAAGTGTATTTTTAGATGGAGAAGATTTAAAAGAGATAGATATAATTTCCCTTAGAAACAATATAGGAATGGTCACACAGGATATAGTCTTATTTAATGATACTATTTACAATAATATAACCTGCGGTGAAAAGGTTGATATGGAAAAGGTTATAAATGCTGCAAAGTTTGCAAGAGCCCATGAGTTCATTGAAGCATTACCGGAAAAATACAATACAGAGGTAGGAGAAAGGGGACAATTTCTTTCAAACGGAGAAAGACAGAGGCTTTCAATTGCAAGGGTTTTCCTAAAAAATCCTCCTATTATAATCTTAGATGAAGCTACGTCTTCACTTGACTCTGAATCAGAAGCCATTATACAAAAAGCTCTTGAAAATTTGATGAAAGAGAGGACAACACTTATAGTGGCTCACAGACTTTCTACTGTGATAAATGCAGACAGAATTATAGTCTTAAGCAAAGGAGAGATAGTTGAAACAGGAACTCACAGTGAACTTCTTAAAAAGAAAAGTCTCTATGCTCACCTTTATTCACTGCAATTTCCTGAGAGGATACAATTATGATAAGAAGTATGACAGGACATTTTTCGAAAACATATCAATTTGAAACATTCACATATTTTCTATCAATAAGATCTTTGAACCACAGATTTTTAGAAATTAATTTCAGAGGAAATGTCACATGGTTGGGGCTTGAGTCCGATTTGAAGAAATTAACAGAAAAGCATATAAAGAGGGGAAAAATAGATATTATGATGGATTTTGAACTTTTTGACCCTTCTAAATTCCTAATACAGCTTAACTCTTCACTGCTTCAAAAAATTTTATACATACTCGAGCCAAATATAAAAAAGAGTGAGAATATTGTTATTAACATGGATTCACTTCTTAAATTACCTGGAGTTTTTAATATCAACTATGTTGACTCCCCCTTCAATGAAAAAGAGAAAGAATTCATATTTTCAACATTTGAGGAAAGCCTTCTGGCAATAGTAAAAGAGAGAGAAAAGGAGGGTGAAAAATTAAGAAAACCGCTTATAGGGTATGCAAATGAGCTTAAAAAGAAGACTGATCAAATAAGGGACTTAATTGCCCTTCAGCCTGAAAGGATAAAGAAAAAATTTGAAGAAAGGTTAAAAGAATTTTATAAGATAAAGGATTTTTCAGAAGAAAAATTTTATGAAGAATTAGCTTTTTATCTTGATAAGGCAAATATAAATGAAGAAATTGAAAGGCTTGATTCACATATAAGCTATTTAAAAGAACTTCTTGAAGATGATTATCCTGATCCTGTCGGGAGAAAAATAGGATTTTTAATGCAGGAATGCTTAAGAGAAATAAATACAATAGGCTCAAAATCTCAGGATAAGGAAATTTCAAGATTGGTCGTTGAGGGTAAAGAATTAATTGAAAGCATAAGAGAGCAAATAATGAACATAGAGTAGTATGAAAAAAAAGTATAGAAAAAACATAAATTTTTTAAAGCTTATTCCGGAAAGAAATGTGGAATTTGAAGAGGAAGAGAATGGAAAAATAACGCTCATTCTTGAAAAAACAAAAAATCCTTTAATAAAAGCCATAATAAACTTTTTCAACAGATCCCAGTTTTTTAGAATCCACCTTGATGAGAAGGGCAGTTTTATCTGGAAATTGATGGATGGGAAAAGGGATATGGAAGAAATCATAGAAAAAATAGTGGAAAGGTTTGGAGATGAAGAATCCATCACTAACCGATTAAAAGTTTTCTTTCTTCAGCTCGAAAGAAGTAAATTTATAAAATATAAAAACATTGATTCTCCGGAGGTTAGAAAAAATGAAACCTGATTTCTCAAATGTTTATATTATTCTCCATAGCATAGAAAATCCCGGGAACATAGGTTCAGCAGCACGAGCCATGAAAAATATGGGACTTGAAAATATGGTTTTGATAAATCCACCGAATCTGGAAGCGGAAGAGGCAAAAAAATTAGCATATATGTCATACGATATTATTGAAAAAGCAAAGATAGTATCTTCCTTTGATGAAGCAATATCAATGGTGGATATAACCATCGCCACAACAAGAAGAAAGGGGAAGTGGAGAGAAAGATTTTTACCTCCGGAAGAAATCTCGGATTTAATTTTAAATAAAATTCAGGTAAATAAAGTCGGCATAATCTTCGGAACTGAAAAAACCGGCTTAACCAATGATGAAGTAATCAAATGCGATTATGCAAGTGAAATACCAACTGTTGTTGATTATCCATCTTTAAATGTCTCTCAGGCAGTAATGATTTATGTTTACGAGCTTTACCGTGCCTTTATGCGCTCAAAAGATTTAAAACCTTATTCATCACCAGTTAAAAAAGCACCTGGAAGTGAATACAGAAGACTTTTTGACAGAATTATGACATTAATGAAAATTTTTAATATATCTGAAGGGTTTGAAAATAAATTTTCAAAATCATTAAACAGACTTTTTGCAAGAACAGAGTGGGAGATAAAAGATATTGCAACTTTTGATGCATTTTTAAAACATATAGAACAGTATGCAGAAAGAAAAGGGGATTTTATAAAAGAAAAATAATAAAAATAAAACTTTTTCACATTTGCAAAAAAATTCATTTCCATATATGCTTTTATTGGAGGTAAATATGAAAAAAAGATTAGCTTTAATTGTGTTTTTCCTAATTACATTAACATTTCTCGCAATGGCAACACCACCATTCTATTATTCAGGAATTGAAACACCGGATAAGACAATCTCTTTCACGATAGGCTTTTACCCTGATAAATATAGCTGGCATGAGACACCATCCGCAGGAAAGTACTCTGTAATAATAGGAGCAATCATTAACAGTAAAAACGCTCAACAAATTGTATGGAAAGATTATAAAATCTACATAATGTTAAAGGATGGAACGCTTTTTAATAATTACACAACAGTAGCAAAAGACGGGCCATTTGCATGCAATTATACGGTAAACCCCGGAGAAACCCATTATCAGAATTTCACATTTAAGAAAAAATTTAATCCCAAAGATATAGCAGCTGTTTGGCTAAAACTTTCGGATAGCAATTTTATAAAACTTTTATATAAAGAATAAAAAGATACGATTTTCCAATTAAACAATATTAGCTTTCTCAAATTCTTTCTCCATTTTATTAACAATATCTTCTACTTTCTCAAAATCAAAAAAGTCCGCATCAAACTTTGCTTCTTTAAGTTCCTTTTTATTTCCATATGTTAAGAATGAAACAATAATATCAAGAACAGATAAGGCTTTTATCTCTTTTCTGTACTCTTCGGAAGATTTCTCAGGAGCTGTATAAAACAATGAAGATTCTATGAAAATTTCCGGAAGATTCCAGGAACAAAGAAAGTAAGCCCCTAAATCTTTATGATTAATAACAGCCTTTATCTCATCCTCACTTTTTGAAAAACTATAAAAATTTTCTTTTTTAAGATTTTCTGTAATTTTTAAAAAATTTTGAAAATCAAATCTGAGAAGTAAAACTTTTCCAATATTATAAAGTAAAGGAATGGCTTCATAATTAACTGATAGTTTTTCACCAAAAAGAGCTTCATAAATAGATGAATAATACTTTGACGCCACAAACGCGCCATTGAAAAGTTTTCTAACATGAGGTTTTTGATATTCTGTATACGACAAATTTTTCATAGTATTAAAAAGAATTAGATTTTTTAATTGTAAATTTCCGATTCTAACTATAGCCTGGCGTAAAGAAAGGGTTTTATAAGAGCCATAAAAAATAGAGTTTGCAATATGCAAGATCTCCGTTGTAAGAGAAATATCTTTCTTTATTATGTCCTCCAACTGTTTTGCAGAAGCATTATTTTCCATTGCATGAGACACTTTTTTATAAGTTTCGGGTAAGGAAGGTAGTTTTTCAATTGAATTAATATATTTAGTTAATTTTTCATCATTAATTGTCATGTAAATTGAAGAAATTTGTTTTATTTTATTTATCAAAGCATCCACTTCCCAAGGCTTTCCTATAAAAGTGCTTGCAATCCCCCGCAGTATGCCATCGGCTACAATTCCTTCTTCTATATATCCACTTAAAATTATTCTATAAACATTGGGATACTCATTTTTAACCTTTTTTAGGAACTCAAATCCATTCATTTTTGGCATTTTATAATCAGAAATAACAAGGTCGATCTTCTCTTTTTTCAAAATTTCCAATCCTTCAAAACCACTATCAGCAGTAAAAACATTAAACCCTTCAGGGATTAACGTCCTTCTTACTGCTTTTAAAATACTCGGCTCATCATCTACAACCAATATTGAAATTTTTGAAAAATCAATATCATCAAACATCCTCATTCCCCCTTTCTTTAATTTTTTTTGGAATTTTTATTGTAAATTTGACTCCCCCATTTTCACAATTCTCCACCAATAATTCACCGCCATGTTTATTAACAACAATATCATAAGAGATATTTAAACCGAGGCCGGTTCCCTTTCCAGCCTCTTTTGTTGTAAAGAAGGGATCAAATATTTTGTTCATAATCTCTTCGGGGATTTGTGGACCATCATTATAGATAGAGCAACAAACATATTTTTCCTCTTCATAAACTTTAATAAGTATTAATCCTTTCTCACTTCTCCCTTCAGACTCTATTGCTTGAGCTGCATTCACTATAATGTTCAAAAACACCTGATTTAACTCGTTCGGGAAACATTTAATCATTGGGACATCAGCAAACTCGGTTTTAACATCAGCAACATATTTATAGCTGTTTTTAGCAATGACAAGCGTACTTTTTATTCCTTCCCTGATATCATACTCTTTAAGTTTCCCCATTTGATCAACTCTTGAAAAACTTCTCAGATTTTTAACAATTGTAGTTATTCTTTCTACCCCCTCAAGACTCTCTTCAACAAGATCTTTCACATCATCAAGCATAAAATCAATACGTTTTTCCTTTTTGTATTTTTTCATTAATTCAATAATCTCTCCGCACTCCTTCTTCCTCTTTTTTATTTCATCTTCCAACAACCCCATAAACTCAAGCATTGCTCTATTATATTTTTTTAAAGTATTTAGATTGCTTGCGATAAAACCAATTGGATTGTTAAGTTCATGAGCTATTCCAGCCGCAAGAGTACCTATTGAAGCAAGTTTTTCCTGCTGGATTAATTTGGTCTGGGTTTCTTTTAGTTCTTTATAAGCCTCTTCAAGAGATTTAGTCTTTTCCTGTAATTCCCTCTCTCTCTTTATACTTTCTGTTATATCTCTCTTTAAAGCTGCATAATGCGTTAACTCCCCAGCTTTGTTAAAAACCGGAAAAACCGTTACTTCTTCATAATATGAAGAACCATCTTTTCTTTTAATTTTAACTCTTGCCCTCCACATTTCCCCTTTATTTGCAACTGCCCTGATTTTTTCTACATCCTCTTGATTCAAATCCACTTTCTGAAGAAGTAAAGGATGTCTTCCTATAGCCTCTTCATACTTATAACCAGTAATCTTTTCAAAAGCGGGATTCACATATTCAATTATTTCATTCTTATTTGTAATGACAAAAGCAATATCAAGATTCTCAATCGCCCTTGCCAATATTCTCAGAGTTTCTTCTCTTTTAACCCTTTTTGTTATATCTCTAATTATACCTTCAACACCTATCGGTTTTCCATTTTCATCTTTAATCAAATGAGAATTAACGCTTGCAATAGCTATCTCTCCGTTCTTCTTCACCAACCTCAGTTCATACTCATTAACTTCCCCCTCTTCCATTAACTTTTTAAAGAATTTTTCTCTTTCCTTATCATTCAAATACACCCTGGATACATTTTTTCCAATCAATTCCTCGGGCTTATACCCTGTTATTTTCTCAACAGAAGGACTTAAAAGGGTAATAATCCCCTTAATATCAGTTTGATAATAAATGTCAGACAAAGAATTGAAAATCTTTCTGAACTTCTCTTCACTTTTTTTCAATTCCTCCTGAGCTTTCAAAAGCTCTGTCACATCTTTAATTATTCCCTGGAAACCTATAACCTTACCCTTATTATCTCTTATAACAACTGATGATGACTCTATCCTTACTATTTCACCATTTTTCTTTTTTAAACTTAAGGCAAAATCCTTGGTGTAACCCTTTCTTAAAATCTCACTTAAAAAATGCTTTCTATCTTCATAATTAACATATAACTCCTTTGCTATATCAACTTTCATAACTTCTTCTTTATTATCATATCCAAATATTTTTATACAAGCTTCATTAACATCTAAAAACTTCCCATCAATAGTTGAAAAGTATATGCAATAAGGAGAAGTCTCAAAAAGTTTTGAATACTTTTCCTCTATTAAATTTCTTTCCTGGGTTATATTATAATTATACAAAGAAAACCCAATACTCTCAGCCACTTCAAGAAAAAGATTTTTCTCGAATAACTCATCCCATGCTGTTCTTTGTTTTTTAATATTCACCTTTAATACACCATAGAATTCACCTTTGTAATTAACTTTTACAAGGAAAGTATTGCAATCTTTTTCTTTGCTCAAAAAGGGACAATCCTTACAAATATCCCTATTTTCATAAAGCCTCAAGAAATCGTTATTTTCATTAACAATTTTCATCACACAATTTGGAAGATTTTTCTCCTCAATCATTCTAAGTAATATGTCTTCCTTTTCTCTTAACGAAGGGGATAAAGAGTATTCACTTACCTCATAATCCTGGTTAAAAAGAAAAATCATAGCATTTTCATAATATTTTGAAGATTCAATAATTTCACAAACCTCTTTAATTAAAGAGTGTTTATTTTTGGTCTTTAAAATAACCTTATAAATCTGATTAACAGTTACAAGAGAATCATAATACTTCGCTTCCAAATCTATTGCATTCTCTTCTCTAATCTTCATACACCCCTCCTTAAAAAAAGATAATTATTCTGAAGTTTTTATTAAAGATTTTAATTTTTTGTTTTCATTTTCCAATATCTCTATTTTATTTTTCAATTCCTTAATTTCTCTCTCTCTTTCTTTAAGAATTTTTTCCAATTTTTTCTTTTTCCTGCACTCTCTATATTGCTCAATTGCCTGCCTTATTGTTGGGATTAGTTCTTTCTCCGAATTCCATGGTTTTGGAATAAATCTGTGGGTTTCTCCTGTATTAATAGCTTCAAGAATTACCCTCGCATCTGTAAAAGCTGATAATATTATTCTAACCGTATCAGGATAATTCATTCTAACAGAGTATAAAAGCTCAAGTCCATTGAGTTCCGGCATACTGAGATCCGTAATTATAACTGCAATTTCAAATTCATTCATAATTTTCAAGGCTTCATTTCCACTTTGAGCAAAAAATTTATTATATGATTCATCAATTAGTTCTCTTTTCAAAGCATTCAAAATATTTTCATCATCATCAACAAAGAGAACATTTATATCTTTTTCTACCATTTTACCCTCCCTTTATTAATTCTATTAAAATATATCCTTAATTTTCAATAAAACATCTATTACTTGCTTTGCCCGGTTTTTTAGTTTTTCAAGTTCTTTCAAAATATGCTCCTCAAGCTCCATATTACTATTTTTTGAGAGTTCATCAATCCAGTAAACAGCCTCTTCTATAAAAGGAATCGTTTTGGCACTGAGGATAGATAAAATCTCTTTCTTTTTTCTATTCGATTCTTCTATTTTTTTTATCAATTCTTCTTTTTCTTTTATCTGTTTTTGTAGCTCTATTGTCTTAAATTTAAGCTCTTTTATCATCTTATTCCTTTCCATCATTAACCTGTGATGTTCAAGAGCCTGTCTTATAGCTGGTTTGAATTCGGCTTCCAATTTCCACGGTTTAACCAGATATCGGTAGATCTGTCCTGAATTTATAGCTGCAATAAGGGTCGATACCTGAGCATAGCCAGTTAATACAATTCTGACAATATCAGGATACTTTTTCTTAACTATTTCAAGAAGTTCAAGCCCATTCATTTCAGGCATTCTCATATCAGTAACAATAACATCCACCTTGTTTTCTTCCAATATTTTTAAAGCTTCCTTCCCGGAATTAGCAAAAAACATTTCATAAGGCTCATCCATTAAGCTCCTTCTTATGGACTTGAGTATATTTTCCTCATCATCAACAAATAGTATAACCCCATTGTTTTCCATTTTTTGCTCCTTATTATATTTATAATCCTCTTTTGTAAAAAAATCAAGTTTTTTCCATTTTCTAATACTATTCAAATATTTATTTCATCTTGAAAAACTCATTTAAAAAGGATAATATTAAATTCTTATTAATATCGGAGGTTAATATGTGTGGAATTGTTGGATACATGGGAAAAGAAAATGCAATGGATATAATAATCAATGGTTTAAAGCATCTTGAATACAGAGGTTATGATTCTGCCGGGGTTGCTTTTGTTGAGAAAAAAAAGATAAAAAAAATCAGAGAAAAAGGAAAAGTGGATCTTTTAAAAAAAGAAATCGATAAATTAAAAATTATTACACATTCAGCAATCGGGCACACAAGATGGGCTACCCATGGAAGTCCCAGCAAAGAGAACACCCACCCACATTCAGATTGCAAAAATAAAATCGCACTTGTTCATAATGGTATCATTGAAAATTATCTTGAATTAAAAAATCTGTTAAAAAGCAAAAAGCACAAATTCTCTTCCGATACAGACACTGAAGTAATAGCGCACCTTCTTGAAGAAAATTTGAAGCATTATCCTATATTTGATTCAATATTAAATACTATAAACATTTTAAAAGGCTCCTTTGCTCTGCTTTTTATTTTTGCAGATTATCCGGAGCTTATGATTGGTGTTAGAAAAAATTCCCCCCTTGTTTTTGCTGAAAAAGACGGAGATTCCTTTTTCTCCTCGGATATTATAGGAATTTCAACATATGTGGATAGAGCATATTTTTTAGAGGACGAAACCATAGTTTTCTTAAACAAGTCAAAGTTTTCATTTTTTGATTTTAAGGGAGCGGAAAAAAAGATTCCCGCCAAAAGAATTGAAAAGAGCAGCTTTTTCATTGAAAAGAAAGGTTTTAAACACTTTATGCTCAAAGAAATTTTTGAGCAACCGGAAGCTATAAGAGAAACAATTCAGGACAGATATTCAATTGAAGACGGCACTATTAATATAGGAATTGATAAATCACTTTTTGAAGGAATTGATAAGATTAAAATTCTTTCATGCGGAACATCCTATCATGCAGGATTAATAGGAAGTTATTTCTTAGAATCATTTGGAGGAGTTGAAACATCGGTAATTCTTTCATCAGAATACCCGTACAAAGAATTAAAGGAAAAAGAAACAACCCTCTTTATCGCAATTTCCCAATCGGGAGAAACAGCGGATACATTAAAAGCAATAAGAAAGGTCAAAGGGAAAAACAGAATAATAGCAATTACAAATGTACCTGAAAGCAGTATTACAAGAGAGAGTGATAACTATGTTTTAACCCATTGCGGGCCCGAGATTTCAGTAGCCGCTACAAAAACATTCACATCTCAGGTGGCTCTGTTGTTTTTACTCTCTTTACAATTATCCCAACAAAAAAATGCCTTAAATAAAAAAGAGATAATAAAATTACTTGAAGAGCTGAGAAAAATTCCTGTTCAAATGGAAGGTGTACTTAACAAAAGTTCATTAATAGAAAAAAGCGCTTCAAAATTCTATCAAAAGGAGAATTTTTTATATATTGGAAGATGGATAAACTATCCTGTCGCAATGGAAGGTTCTTTAAAATTAAAGGAAATCTCATATATATTCTCAGAAGCATATTCCGGGGGGCAACTAAAACACGGCCCTATATCTCTTATTGATGAAGGAACTCCTCTTATTGCGATAGCTCCTGAAGATAGAGCTAAAGTAAAGATTCTTTCAAACATAGAGGAAGCAAAAACAAGAGGAGCAGAAATTATAAGCATAGGAACCAAGGGAGATAGTGAATTGCTCTCATTGAGTGATGTTATGTTCTCTATTCCTCCTGTAAACGAGTTTTTATCACCATTTTTGACGATTGTCTATGCTCAACTTTTTGCCTATTATATAGCTCTAAGAAGAGGTGTAGATATAGATCAACCGAGAAATCTTGCAAAATCTGTTACCGTAGAGTAAAAATGAAAAAGAATCTTTTGGGAATGGATTTTCAGGAGCTTGGAGAAAATATAGGTAATATTCTCACAAAAAACTATCAATTAAAACAAATTTATCATTGGATTTACAAAAAAAAGGTATTGGAGATTGATAAATTTACCAATATATCAAAAAACCTAAGAGAAAAACTTTCTGAAAATTTTTCCTTTTCTCCTCTGAAAATTATTGAAGAAAAAATCTCCCGTGAAGATCAAAGTAGAAAATATCTTTTCGAGCTTGAAGATGGAGAGAGGATAGAGGCTGTTTTTATTCCTCAAAGAGATAGAACCTCCATCTGTCTTTCTTCTCAGGTCGGATGTAAGTTTGGATGCAAATTCTGCCTTACAGGTCTTATGGGATTTCGCCGTAATCTTAAGTATAGGGAAATAGTGGCACAATTGCTTTCAGTCCTACACATAAATAGGGAAAGATTAGACAAGAGGATAAATTTGGTTTTTATGGGGATGGGAGAACCTTTAGATAATTATGAAAATGTAAAAAGAGCAATAAAACTAATAACAGATCCTGATGGGATTTCAATCTCTCCAAAGAGAATAACAGTTTCCACAATTGGAATTACCAATTATTTAGAGAGATTTTTAAATGAGATGAAGGATGTAAAACTTGCATTTTCAATGAACTCACCTTTCTCCGGAGTAAGAAAAGAGCTAATGCCGGTTGAGAAAAAATTTCCATTAAAGAAAAATTTAGAGCTTTTAAGAAAATACTCAAAGAAACTAAAATATAGAATTACATTTGAATATATAATGTTAAAAGGAGTGAATGATAGTCTTAAAGATGCCTCAGAATTTTTAAAAATTACAAGAGGAATTCCAAAAAAAATAAATCTTATTCCTTTTAACTATTTTGAAGGTTCTGAGCTTCAACCCACAGAAATGGAAAAAATAGAAGAGTTTGCAGAATATTTTAGGGACCACAGAATTGTAGTAACCATTAGAGATAGTAAAGGGAAAGATATTAAAGCTTCCTGCGGAAATCTTTTTGCCAAAACAGACATAAAGAAAATAAAACTTAAATAAATTCTATTTTTTCATTAAAAGTATCTCTTCCGCTTTTTTAAATTGGGGATCATCCTTAAGAATAGAGATAAAGCTTTCTTCCATACCCCAGACTCTTGAGACTATCTCTCTTCTTATTTGAAGATTTATAGAAGAAAGACTCTTTGTAAAATCACTATCTTTAAATTTTATTTTTTTACTTCTAAGAAAAGATTTAAAATCTTGGGTTATTCTTGCAGGGATAGGATCCGTATAAAGATTTATTTTTTGACCATCAAATATACAGATAGGTGCTTTTTTCTCAAACATTATCTTTCCCTTTAAACCTGTCTCTCCCTTTACAAGGTGATTTGCATAGGAGAAAAAAAGACCTTTGCTTCTTAATTTTGCTGTAAACATTGTAAGTTTTCCATCTTCAACCTTAACATCCGGAACTATCCCCCCTGTATTTTTTTCATAACTATCCTTATCATTATAAAACAAAAGATAATCTTCAAGGTGGGTATAATCTCTTTGAATCATTTTGCCTGAAGGAGTGTAATATCTTGCAGTAGTAAGAGCAATCGCAACATTACTTCTAATATGATAAAGCGTCTGCACCAGCCCTTTTCCCCATGTTCTCGTACCCACTATTATTCCCCTTTTATTATCCTGAATGGCTCCAGCAACTATCTCCGAAGCTGAAGCACTTCCTCTATTAACAAGCACGACAAGTGGAAGATTCTCATATTGTTCATTTCTCATCGCATAAAAAACTTTGTTCATTCTTTCAACTCTACCCTTAATAGAAACAATAACCTTGCCTTTTTCAAGAAACTCATCTGAAATATTTAAAGCAGCTCTAAAATCCCCTCCTCCATTGTATCGCAAATCGAGAATTAATGATTTTATTCCTTTTTTAACAAGATTTTTAATAGCTTCTTCAAACTCTTTACTTGTTGTCCCTGTAAAAGATCTAATTACAATCATACCTATTCTTCCATTAGAAAATGGATCAACAAAGTGATAAGGAATGGAATAAAGAGGAATTTCAGCTCTCTTTATTCTGAAATGCAAAAGTTTTTTAAAACCTTCTCTTTTTATTTTAATATTAACATAAGTTCCCTTAGGACCTCTCAAAAGTCTTACAGCTTCATACTGAGTAAGATTCTTTGTTTGCTTACCTTCAACTTCTACAATAACATCACCAGCCTGGATTCCCAATCTATAAGCAGGAGTCCCTTCAAGTGGTGTTATAACTGTTAATCTATCCTCTATTTTTAAAATCTGAATCCCTATCCCATAGAACTTTCCGCTCTGATCTTCCTGCATAGTTTGAAAAGAATCAGGATCAAGAAGATATGAATGGGGATCAAGAGAGGAAAGCATCCCTCTTATAGCCGCATATGTTATTTTTTCTTCATTAATATTTTGCTTATAATAAAGCTTTTTTAGAAGTAGCAAAGTTTTCGTATATTTATAAAGCTGGCTTTTCCACGGAGTAAGAGATGAAGCGGTAATAAAAACTATGCTAAGCAAAATAATTACTAATATTTTCGATTTTTTCACTACTTTTTCTCCGGATAAACTTCAAGGGATTTTTTTAATATATTCATTGCTCTTTTTAATTTTTTCTCCTCCAATACATATGCCAATCTTATTTCATCAGATCCGAGCCCAGGTGTGGAATAAAATCCTCCGGCAGGAGCTACCATAACCGTTTCATTGTTATAGTTAAACTCCTCAAGGAGCCACCTTGCATAATGCTCTGAATCTTTGACAGGTAATTTGACAACCATGTAAAAAGCGCCCATTGGAAGTTCCAAAACAACACCATCTATTGATTTTAATTCATTGAACATTATATCTCTTCTCTTTTTGTACTCTTTCTGAACTTCTTTAAAATAGGAAAAACTCATTCTGTATGCCTCGGCAGCTGCGACCTGCTCGACAATCGGCGGACAGAGTCTTGCCTGAGCAAGTTTCATCACCCCGTTTAAGACATCTTTATTTTTACTTATTATATATCCTATTCTTGCTCCGCAAGCACTGTATCTCTTTGATATGGAATCAACCGTTATCACCCTATCTTTGGCATCCTCAAAGTGAAGCATACTTGTGTACTCTATTTCTCCGTAAATAAATTCTCTGTAAACTTCATCGCTTATTATAAAAAGATTATGTTTTTCTGCTATCTTAACTATTCTCTCAAGATCTTTTCTCGGATAAACTGTACCTGTTGGATTATTAGGGGAGCAAACTAAAATTGCTTTCGTTCTATTTGATATTTTTTTCTCAATCTCCTCTGTGGAAGGTATGGAAAATCCGTTTTCAGCCTTTGTTGTTACAGGCACAAGCTTAATATTGCTCATCGCAGCATAACCATTATAATTCGTATAATATGGTTCAAATACAATTATCTCATCATCAATATCAGCAACCACAGAAAATGCAAAAAGAATAGCCTCGCTTCCACCGGTTGTGATAATCATATCATCAGGCGAAACTTCAACATTATAATTTTTAAAATAATCGGAAACAGCTTCTCTTAAAAAAAGCTCTCCCTGAGAATACCCGTAAGCTATGATCTCCTGAGAAAAATTTTTAATCGCATTTAAAACAGGAGCCGGGGTTTTTATGTCCGGTTGACCGATATTAAGGTGGAAAACCTTTATACCCCTTTTCTTCGCCTGATCCGCAAAAGGAACAAGTTTTCTTATTGGCGATTTCTGCATATTTTTAATTCTTTCTGAAATCATTTTCACCTCCGAATTAGATTTATTTTAAAACTTGTAAGTATTCAAGTCAAGCAAACCATTTTCTTTAAAACATATTTTAAGCTCCATTCTTTTTGTACAATCAGCATCATTATTTGTTTCTCAACAAAAAAAATAAATAAAATTTTCACAAATGAGTAAAAAAATTAAATAAGTCTTGACAAAAAAATATAATTTGCTTACAATTTAATTGACATGGCATACAGATTAGGAGAATTATTATTAAAAGAAGGGTTGATCACTGAAGCTCAGCTGAAAGAAGCCCTTGAATATCAAAAGGAAAGGGGTGGAAGACTGGGCTCAATTTTTATTAATCTTGGAATGATATCAGAGGAAGATATTGCAGAAGTTCTTTCCAAACAGCAGGGGGTACCGGCCATTAATTTGTCAAGGTTTGAAATTGACAAAAGCGTTCTCAACATTATAAGTGAAGAACATTGCAGAAAAGCTCTTATTATTCCTATAAGCAAAATCGGAGACACTCTTACTCTTGCGATGGTTGAGCCAACAAATCTTATGACAATTTCTGAAATTGAATTTATGACAGGATTAAAAGTACAACCTGTTATTGCACCGGAGTCTGCTATAAGAGCAGCTATAGATAAACACTATGGTACGACTTCAGAAGTAGAGCTTAAAAAAACATTTGAGGAATTTCAAGATGAATTCGGGGAAGAGAGCATTGAGTTTCTAACAGAAGAAGAGGAAATGAACATAGCTGAAATGGAGCAGGAAGCTGAGAGAGGACCAATTGTTCAATATGTTAACAATCTAATAAAAATCGCAGTTGAAAAAGGGGCGAGTGATATTCACATAGAGCCTTATGAAAAAAAGCTTAGAGTCAGGTATAGAATAGACGGAATTCTATACGAACAGCAGGAGCCTCCCTACAGTATGAAAGATGGAATTATTACAAGAGTAAAGGTTATTGCAAAATTGAGGATAGATGAAAAAAGAGTTCCTCAGGATGGAAGGATTAAGACCAAAATAAAACTTGCAAACGGAAGAGTAAAAGAAATAGATATGAGAGTGTCCACACTTCCCACCTTATACGGTGAAAAAGTCGTTATGAGAATTCTGGATAAGGAACAATTAAGATTGGATCTTACCCAATTGGGCTTTGAAGAAGAATCACTTGAAAAATTCAAAAAAGCGATTAGAAGGCCGTGGGGAATT
>JAMOVU010000089.1 GCA_027067555.1 Candidatus Aminicenantota bacterium
TCTTTGCTATTCTTAATTATAAGTATTTTTAACAAAATGTCAACAAAAAATTTCCCAAATTTGAAAATAACAAATAAAAAATGTAAGATAGTATATGAAGGGAAAGGTTGCAATTATTGACGATAGTTTAACCATAAGAAAGATTGCAAAAAAATATATAAGTGAAGGTAACTATGAAACTATTGTCATCGAAGATATAAAAAACAGCATAAAACTCTTGGAAGACTCAAAACCTGATCTTATTCTCTTAGATATATATCTCGGAGAAGAAAATTTGGACGGACACAAAATATGCAAACAAATCAGAAACAACAAAAGACTTGCCAATACTCCAGTTATCATGATGTCAAGTATCAATGAAAAATTTGATATTAAGAAGGCCTTTGATTCCGGATCAAATATCTTTATACATAAACCATTCAAAAAAGAAAAAATATTAAAAGCCATTAACCACCTTATTAAAAAAGGAAAAAGAGAAGAAACAATTCTCATAATAGATGATAGTGGTATCACAAGAAAAATAGTAAAATTGGAACTTGAAACTGGGGGCTTCAAAGTACTTGAAGCAGGAAGCGGTGAAGAAGGATTAGAGGTGTTGAAAAATAACAAAATAGATTTGATTGTCCTTGATATAGAGATGGAGGGGATGAATGGTTTTGAATTATCAAGGGAACTAAAAGAAAATCCATCCTTTCAATATATCCCGATAATCATGCTAAGTAGTATTAGTGACCCGTTGACAATAAAAAAAGCCTTTGAATCAGGAATAGTGGAATACTTTACAAAACCCTTTAAACACGGCGAACTTCTTGAGTTTGTAAAAAAAACACTAACACCATTAAAAAAGAAAGAGTATAAGAAAAAAATTGTAGTAATAGATGATTCTAAGGCTCAAATTGCAATTTTAACTCATATTTTAAAGAAAAACAGTAAGAAAGTGGTTTCCTTCGAAAACCCCAAAAAGGCATTATCTTATCTGAAAGAGAACCATGATATTGACCTTATAATCACAGATATCCATATGCCAGAAATGGATGGTATCACTCTTTCAAAAAAAGTAAAACACTCTGGAGGGAATATTCCCATAATCGGGATCTCAGGAACAAGGGTAAAAGAGACTGTTCTTCAGGCTCTTTCTTCCGGAATGGATGATTTCTTGTATATTCCCTTTTTCGAGGAAGAGCTGATTTTAAGAGTAGATTTACAGATAAAACTATACGAAAAAATAAAATCACTTGATGAACTTAACAATAAACTTAAAGAGCTCTCCTTTAAAGATCCTTTAACATTACTTTTTAACAGAAGAGCTATGTTTGAACTTCTTGAGGGGGAATTTGAAAGAGCACAAAGGAATAACTCGGATCTGAGCATCGTAATGTTTGATATTGACCACTTTAAAAAGGTAAATGATACCTATGGGCATCAAAAGGGAGATGAAATCCTTAAAATGTTTGCAAACACATTAAAAGAAAGTATAAGAGCATATGATACCCCTGCAAGGGTTGGGGGGGAAGAATTTTTACTTTTACTTCCCCATACAAACAAAGAGACTGCTTTCATTGTGGCAGAAAGAGTAAGAGCCAATGTTAAAAAGAAAGAAATATCCGGAATAAAAATTACCATAAGCGGAGGAATTGCCACAAAATCTGAGTTAAAAAAAGATAAAAGAATCACAAATTTGATAAGAATTGCAGACGAAAGATTATATAAAGCAAAAGAAAGCGGAAGGGATAAAATCATAAAAGAGTAGAAAAGATTTAAACAAATCCTTTTAATTTCAATCCTTAAAAAAAAATGGTAAAATTGGAGAGATTTTTAATGGAGGTAAAAAATGCCGGAAATAACAGATGAAATTAAGGTAAGAGAAGAAAAATTAAAAAAATTAAGAGAGTCAGGGATTGAACCCTATCCTTACTCATACGATATTAAAGAAAACATAAGTGCTATTGTTAAAAAATATAAAAATAAAAGTGAGGAAGAATTAGAAAAGGAGAAGATAGAGATAAGCACAGCAGGAAGAATCATAGCTAAAAGAATCATGGGAGGAGCATCCTTTTTCCATCTAACAAATGGCAAAGACAAACTCCAGCTTTATTTGAAGAAAAATATAGTGGGAAATGAAAACTACAAGTTATTCAAAAGCTTTGATTTGGGAGATTTTGTAGGAGTGGAGGGTAAACTTTTTAAAACAAGAACCGGAGAGCTAACAGTAGTAGTTGAAAATTTCGAATTCCTCTCAAAATGTCTTTTGCCTTTACCGGAAAAGTGGCATGGCCTTCAGGACAAAGAGCTCAGATTCAGGCAAAGGTATCTGGACCTTTTTATAAATCCTGGATCAAGAGAAATTTTCGAAAAGAGATTCAAGATGATAAGGGAAATCAGAAGATTTTTAGATAGCAGAGATTACATAGAGGTTGAAACACCAATGATGCAACCAATACCCGGAGGAGCAATAGCAAGACCTTTCATTACCCATCACAATGCATTAAATATGGATTTATATTTAAGAATTGCCCCCGAACTCTATCTAAAAAGACTTTTAGTCGGAGGATTTGAAAGAGTTTACGAAATTAATAGAAATTTCAGAAATGAAGGGATTTCTTCCCAGCACAACCCTGAGTTCACAATGCTTGAGTTTTATCAAGCTTACAGCGATTTTGAAGATTTGATTGAATTAACAGAAGAGCTTTTTCAAGATTTAATCGATAAAGGAATAGCTCCTGAAAAGATAGAATTCGAGGGAGATGAAATTAAACTCACCCCCCCCTTTAAAAAATTGGATTTCATTGAAGCAATAGAAAAGTATTCTCCCCTATCAAAAGAGGAGATATTGGATAAAGAGAAGTTAATAAACCATGCCCTAAAATTGGCCGGGGAAGATAATCTTACCCCTACCTATGGAAAAGCACTTGATTATGTTTTTGATGAATATGTAAAGGAAAACCTTGTACAACCTACCTTTGTAATGAATCATCCGGAAGAAATCTCCCCTCTTTCAAAACCTCACCGCAAGATGCCAGGAAGAACAGAGAGATTCGAGCTATTCATGGCAAAGATGGAGCTTGCCAATGGATTCTCAGAGCTTAATGACCCTGAAATCCAGCTTCAGAGATTCAAAGAGCAGGTAAAGGATAGAGAGGCAGGGGATGAAGAGGCACACCTCATTGACTATGACTATATCAAAGCTCTTCAATACGGAATGCCACCAGCCGCGGGAGAAGGAATAGGGATTGATAGATTAACAATGATAATAACCGGTACAAGATCAATAAAAGAAGTAATTCTATTTCCTCTTTTAAAACCGAAAGAAGAATAAGAGCAACATCGACATTTTTGTCTTAACCTCGACAAATTTTTCCCGGAAAGCATGATAGTACTTTCAAATACTATTTTACTAAAGGGTTTTCTCCTGGCACATTTTTTGTGAGAGGTTTTTATAATTTTATGATAAGGAGGAAAAAATGATGAAAAAAAAGATTGTTTTAGTTCTGGCAATCCTATTTATAATTAGCTCACTTTTTTCAGCAATTAAAATTGAGAAAGAGCCATCTTCTCAGGAGGGGGATGTAAAAATTGTTAATAACAAAATAATGTGGAAAAAAGCACCAATAGCACCTCCCATTGTTAAAATTGCCCTATTTGACAAAGAAGGAAGAATTAAAATAAGAGAGATCGTAAAAAATGTAAGAAACACAGGTGAATATTCTTATAATGAGCATATTTTTAAAAGTATCCCCACAGGAGAATATAAGATAGCTATTCTTTCACCGCAAGGAAAAGTTTTAAATATGAGCGGTAAAGTTAAAATAGTAAAAGCAGCAGAGCCTTCCAATTCGAATCACCCTCAGATTACTAAAAAAGGGAACAAATTAAAAGTAAAATACCCATCAGAATTAACCTTCATTAAAATAGGAACACCTCTTAAAATAGAATGGATTTCCACTATTTCAAACCCTCATGAATTTAAAGTTGAGCTTTATGATCAAACAAGAAACAAAAAAATTCTTGATATATTAAGGAACACACCCATAGTAATGCAACAAAAGAATAATGAAAAACATTATAGTATTCAATGGACAATTCCTTCCAATATTACTCCGGGAAAATACATTCTCAAAATTTCAACATTATCAAATTCTGATTATATCTTTACTCCGATAGTAATAACATCCAATAGTAGAGAAGGGATGGGAATTTCACACTCAAAAGGTGGGGATTCATCCAATATCCAGCCGATAATAACTTCAAATCCATTACCAAACACTATCTGGGATAAGACAAAACCTCATACTTTAAAATGGATTAACAAAGGCAAGCGGGAACCTGTTTTAAATATAGTTCTTTTATCAGAAGATACCTCTCAAAAAATAAAAGACATAGCTCTCGGAGTTCAAAACAGCGGTTACTATAACATCCCCGTAAGTGCACTAACTCCTGTACCTGCAGGGAAATACAAAATTGGGTATGAACTCCCCTCGGGAAAATTAATTGCTGTAAGTGCCACCTTCACTTTAAAAGGCTCACCAGCAAAAGAAGAACTTTTTGAGGATGAAGAAATCAAAATATTAAATCCTTCCCAGTCGGGTGGTTTTAAAAAAGGTTCCACAATAAAAATCAGGTGGAGTACAAAAGAGAATGTTTCCCAGGATTTTTCAATAGAGCTTTACACCTTTGACAAACAAAGGAAAATAAGCAATATAATAAGATTAATACCTAAAAACTTTGGAATAAATGGAGAACTACCCAAGAAGAAAAATTTTGAATATAACTGGAATATTCCAACATCCCTTCCTTCCGGAAGATATGTAATAAAAATAATTCACAATAAAAGAGGGTTTTCAGCTTTTACTCCTGTTATTTTCATTGGAATGGGAAATATCGGAGATAAAGGAGGTAAAGGCGGCAGAGGGATAGAAAAATAATTCAAAAAAATTATTAAAGAGGGGGCAAATAATTGCTCCCTCTTTTTTTTATATTTAAACATTTTTGTCTGAATTTCGACCTTTTTGTTTAAGTGTAATAGAACAAAGAAGTGAAAATTCTTAGTATTTAAAAACTTTCATTTGGCACGATTATTGTAGGTAAATATTATTAAAAATTGGAGGTTTTAAAATGAAAAAAGAAAGAATCTTTATACTAATGGTTATTTTACTTACCGGTATTCTTATATCAGGAACATACATAATCAACAGCCCGGCTCCGGGAGAAAAATGGGTGAAATACGGAATACATAAAATAAAATGGTTAACATTGGGAGAAAAACCCCAAAAAATTATGATTTTTCTCTTTGATAAAGAAGGGAAAAGAAGAATTAAGGAAATCTCGAATAATGTTCAAAACACAGGAGAATTCATTTGCTCCTTTGATACTTTTAAAGATCTACCTAATGGAGAATACAGAATTGTCATTTTATCTCCAATAGGGAAAATATTAGGGGAAAGTGATGTTTTTAAAATTGTGGAAAAAGAAGAAGCTCCATCTGCAGACGAGCAAATAAAGGTTAAAATTCCATCATCTCCCATATTCATTGAACCCGGTAAAACCCTGCACATCGAATGGGAAACAAAGAAGAAGTTTCCCAACAAGTTCCTTTTAGAGCTTTATTCAGTGAACAAAATAAGAAAGATCATGGAAATAAGAAAAATACTTCCCCCTGCCATAGGACTTCCTGACAAAAAACCCATCTTAAAAAAACACTTTAGTTTTAACTGGAAGGTTCCATATAACATTCCTATTGGTACCTATGTAATTAAAATTACTGTTCCAGACAAAAAAATTGAAACTTACTCATTGCCTATTTCAATAAACAAAGAAAAAATAAAGAAAGAACTAAAAAATCATAGAGAGAGGTAGTTCATATAGAGGGAAGTTTTCTATCATTTAAGGGGAGGAGATTAATCTTCTCCCCTTTGCATTCACTTAGAGCCAGACTTAAGTTTGACTAAAGAGCTTAAAACATATAAAATTACTCATTATGATTGAATGGATAGTCAAAAAGTTCGTAGGAACAAAAAATGAAAGAGAATTAAAAAAATACTTCCCATTAGTGCGTAAGATATCAGAGCTTGAGCCTAAAATTGTAAAACTCTCTGATGATGAATTGAGGGGGAAAACAGCAGAGTACAGAGAAAAGATAAATGAGATATACAGGGAAATTTCAGATGAAAAGAGAAGAGATGAAGAGGTAAAAGAGTATTTGGATTACATCCTGCCTGAAGCTTTTGCAATAGTTCGAGAGGTTGGAAGAAGAGTAATAAATATGCGCCACTTTGATGTGCAAATTTTGGGCGGCATTGTACTTCATAAAGGCAATATAGCTGAAATGAAGACAGGTGAAGGAAAAACATTGGTCGCAACCCTTGCAGCTTATCTTAATGCACTTGATTCAAGAGATGAGCATGGGAATCCCCGCCCGAACAGAGGTGTTCACATAGTTACGGTCAATGACTATTTAGCAAAAAGGGACAGAGAATGGATGGGGCCTATCTATGAATTTTTGGGCCTTACCGTAGGATATATTCAGCATGATATGGATGAAAGTCTAAGAAAACAGGCTTATAACTCTGATATTACATATGGAACAAACAATGAATTCGGATTTGATTATTTAAGAGACAATATGAAATATTATCTTGAGGATCTGGTTCAAAGAGGACATAATTTCGCAATTGTTGATGAAGTTGACAGTATACTGATTGATGAAGCGAGGACCCCTCTCATTATTTCAGGGCCCACTGAAGAGGATACTGATATTTACAGAAAAGCCGATGCTTTCGTAAGAACATTAAAAAAAGTCATTGTTACAAATAAGGAAAAACCAAAATCAATGTTTTCTATGGAGAGAGAAGAGCCCAAAGAGGTTGACGGTGATTATGAAGTGGATGAAAAGTCAAAAACTGTGGCAATAACAGAAAGAGGAATTGCAAAAGCGGAAAAATTCTTCAAGATAGACAATATTTATGATATGAAGCATATGGAACTCATTAATGCCATCCATCAGGCAATGAAAGCTCATGCTCTTTTTCAGAGAGATGTTGATTATATGGTAAAAGATGGTAAAGTTCTCATCGTTGATGAGTTTACAGGAAGACTTATGCCCGGAAGGAGGTACTCTGAAGGACTCCATCAGGCACTTGAAGCAAAGGAGAGGGTTAAGATAGAGCAGGAGTATCAGACATTAGCCTCAATAACTTTTCAGAATTATTTCAGGATGTACAGAAAACTTTCAGGTATGACAGGAACAGCTGAGACAGAAGCTGCGGAATTTCTTGAGATTTACAAACTTCCCGTAATAGTAATTCCGACAAACAAAAAATTAATCAGAATAGAACATGATGATGAAATATACAGAACAGCAAAGGAAAAGTGGGATGCGGTTGTAAGGGAAATTGAGCAGAGCAACAAAAGAGGGCAACCTGTTTTAGTTGGAACAGTTTCAATTGAAAAATCAGAAAAATTATCATCTCTTTTAAAAAGAAGAAAAATAAGACATGTTGTTTTGAATGCAAAATATCATGAAAAGGAAGCTGAGATTGTCGCTCAGGCAGGAAGGATTGGAGCAGTAACAATAGCCACCAATATGGCCGGAAGAGGAACTGACATTCTTCTCGGGGGAAATCCTGAATTTTTAGCAAAAGAGCACTTCAGGAAAAAAGGAAAGAAATTATCAGAAGTAAGTAAAGAGGAATGGGAAAGAGTTTTGAATGAATTTAAGAAAAAGACAAAAGATGAGCATGATAAAGTTATTGAACTTGGTGGGCTTTATGTTATAGGAACGGAAAGGCATGAAGCAAGAAGAATTGACAATCAGCTGAGAGGAAGATGCGGAAGACAGGGAGATCCAGGTGCTTCTAAATTTTTCCTTTCATTGGAAGATGATTTAATGAGAATCTGGGGAGCAGACAGACTTCAGAATATAATGAGACTCAGCGGTCTCCAGGAAGGTGAGCCTATAAGACATAGAATGGTAACAAGTGCAATAGAAAGAGCCCAAAAGCAGATAGAAGCTCAGAATTTCTCAATAAGAAAACACCTGCTTGATTATGATGATGTTATGAATAAGCAGAGAGAAGTAATATATGCTATGAGAAGAGAGATACTTGAAGGAAAAGATCAGAAAGAATACTTTATGGAACTTATTGAAGATATACTATTTTCGATTGCAGAGGAAGCAAATCTCAAAGAAAAAGTTTATTCAATGGATTGGGATTGGGAAAGTTTCAGGACAGCTGTGAAAGCTCAATTCGCTATTGACCCGGAAGCCCTTGGAATTCCAAAAGATGAAATAGATGGGGCTGAATATACAGAGCTATTATTGGAAAAATTAAAAGAATTCTATAATGCAAAAGAGGAATTTGTAGGCAGAGAAAGAATGAGAGAGTTTGAAAGAGTAATACTTCTTCAAACAATTGACACAAGATGGAAGGAACACCTTTTGGCAATGGATCACCTGAGAGAAGGAATAGGGCTCAGAGGATACGGACAGAGAGATCCATTAGTGGAGTACAAGAGAGAGGGCTTTTTTATGTTTGAGAAGACAATGAGAACAATTGAGGAAGAATCAGTAAGGGATATCTTTTACTTTACACCGGCTCCCGAAGAAGAAATTGAAAGAGCTCAAAAACAAAAATTTAAGATAAAAGGGGCTTTGCCATCTTCGAAAAAGAAAAAGAAAAAAAAGAGGAGATAGGAGGTCTTTATGATAGAATTTCCGATAAAAGAAGGTTTAACCTTTGATGATGTTCTACTTCTGCCGCAGAAATCAGATGTTTTACCGGCAGAAACA
>JAMOVU010000090.1 GCA_027067555.1 Candidatus Aminicenantota bacterium
GGGCAGCCAAAAGCTCTTTTTAAAACATGAATCAGCAAAAGCTGAGGGCTTTGATAGCTTTAAGCCCAGGAAGCTGCCATGGAGGCTCGGAGGCTCTTGGCTTGGAGGCTTTTTAAATGCTTTTTTCATCTCGTGGATATAGCGAATTAAAATTATTAATCGAATTATTTTTAGTTGTTGTTCAATCCTTTTAGTCATACTAATTATTAATTATCCTCTTCATAAAATTGTGCCCATTCAACCCCTTCTTTAACTTTCTTTACCTCAGTTCTCTTGACTTTTTGTATATCAATTATTGAAATCATAGAGGAATATTCATCTCCCATATTCAAATCCGATACATTTTTAACCAAAAGAATATATTTACAATCACTTGATATATCTCTAAAGCTAAAACTGCCTATAATTTTCTTTTTCATATTAGCTATTATTTTATACTTATCTGTGTCTAAATTATAAGACACAATTCTTGTAAAACCAACCCAATTAATAAAAAGAATTCTTTGTTTGATAATTTTCACATAATCTAACAATTCCGCAAAGCTCTTCTTAAGATGAGATTTTTTTTCATCAATAATTATTTCTCTTTTTGTTCTACAAAAAGGTTTGTATATAATAAACTTATCGCCCTCTTGATATATAATATTGTCATTAGAAATTAAAGGTTTATAAGTACCTAAACCTTCCTCGTCATCTATTATTTCTTTTTTCCCTGTTTTTAAATGTAAAATAACAACCGTTGAATAATCAGGAAAAGGAGTGGATTTTTCACATTCTTCATTTGTTTCACATTCCGGTCTCACACTTAATACAATTAATTCTTTATCTTCCGAAAAATCTATCCATTCGATAATTTCCTTGTTTCCACATTTCTTTTCTGTAAAATAATATGGCCCATTGGGAATCTTTTTCTCTCTCTTTTTTTTCCAATTATACCAATGTATTTTATTATCTATTCCAACAAAACAAATAATATCTTTTTTTAAACTAAAATTTTTCCCAAAGAGAGAATAATCCACTGTTACTCCTCTACATAAATTTATTTCATGCTTTTTTTGAATTTTTATAGGCAACTTGATTTCTTTAATTTTTTGTCCTTTGAAATTAATTAATATTAATCTATCTGAATCTACATACGCAATACTTTCTTTTGAATAAAGGCTATTTAATATTAAGAATATAAATAAAATTAATGTTATATATCTTATTTTTCTCATTTGATTCTCCTTATTTATTCTTTTTTGTATCAACTATTATTTTTACCCCTTTTTCATCCTTTTTTATATCCATTATTCTCCAAAAATAATCCCATTGTTTCTCATTTATCATTAAACAACCCCATGATAATGAAAATTTATGTATATTTATTGTAGTCGCATACCCTTGAATATTGTTTATTTTAAGTTTTAACATATCGTTTTCAAAGCCCCATTCATAATCTACACTTAAGTATTGCCACGGAGCATAAGGATTTCCCCCTACCGTCGGTATTTTTTCATTTTTGCAGTTTTTATCAACACATAATCTTAATGCACCATATTTTCCTTTATGCTTTTGGTATTTTCCCCAATATGTTCCGTTTTTTATCGTAGCATATCTATGCCTCAAATCTCCTCTTCTAACATTTCCCGGATATGTCCTTGCATCAAAGGTTTCGTATTCTATCTCTCCGTTCCCTCTTGAATTATATACATGTGCGGTTGCATTATAACCTTCCGATTCTCCACCCAATCTATCGAGAAATTCTATCTTTTTCTGTTGAGTATATGACATTGATTGAAGATTACGCTCTGAAATCATTATGGAATAATATAATTTGTTTTCTTCATCCTTACTCATATGAAGCATATCAATATCATGCGATCTTTTCATAAAATCAGTAAGATTAAATGAGATTATGGGATTCTTTGATTTTAGATAATCATCTCTATTTTCATAAATAGTCACTTTAGTTGTATTATATTTTCCACTACTAAATATAAAATACTCATCCCCCCACGGATCTACAAACCCCCATGGGTTCATATTCATTGCCTGATATAGGTTCATACTGTCTTTGTAGCCTATCGGATCGGTTTGGAGGAATCTGCCTATCTGTGGATCGTAGGTTCTGGCACGGTAGTAATATAAATGTAGTTCTTTATCGTATCTTCTTGATTGGAACAGGTAGTCATTGCCTATGGCTGACTCGGAAAGGATATTGCCCGTATTATCGGTTATAGTCGGGCTGCCGTAGATGTTGTATTTATACCGCTCGACTATGTTGCCGTCCATGGTTCGGATTTCATCCTCACCAGCCTCGAAGCATAAAGCCAAAAGCCTCTGAGCTTTTTGAAGTTTGTATAAATAGCGTATAAGGATTAAGAGTTTAATGATTTTTAATCGTTTTTCAATCAAATAATTTTTCATTTTCATTTCTTTATATATAGTTTCTTTTACTGTTGTTCTACACAGTTAATTTCACTTCCTCTCTTTGCCCCGTGTTTTTTTAATAATTCGATCATCTCCTTATCATTATTTTCAATTGCATAATCAAGTGGAGTTTTTCCGTATTTGTCCTTAATATTAAGATTAGCTTTATTTTTAATCAATATTTTAAAAATCAAAAGCACTTGGTTATTGGGATATTCTTTAAAAAGAAACCATCCTTTATCGTTAGGAATAATAAGATAAAAAACGGGAGTCCTTCCATTCTTATCCTTTTTGTTAAGATCAATACCTTTTTTTACCAAAAGTTTAAGCATTTTGATTCTTTTTTTTGCAATAATATCGGAAATCAATGGAATCCCTTCCTTATCACAAATATTAACATCCGCACCTTTTTCAATTAATAATCTCGCAATATCTCCATATCCCCACTCACACGCAAAATAAAGAGATGTAAATCCGTATGTATCCTTTGCGTCAATATTAATTTTATCGGAAATTAATAATCTCACAATCTTAATATTCCCTGCCAAAACCGCCCAATGTAATGCGGTTCTCCTGTATTTATCCCTTAATTTTAAGTCAAACCCTTTATTTATTAATAATTTCACAATTTTATACCTTTCGTACCAGCAAGCATAATGTAAAATAGTCCAACCGTTTTCATCCTTTATATTGAGTTCCAATTTATTATTAACATATTTTTCAATTTGTTTATAGTCATTTTTTACTATTGAATGAAAAATGTCACTTGAAAACAAACTAAATGATATGAATAAAAAAGATATTATTACAATGACTTTTCTTTGTTTCATTGTTCTGCCCCCTAATTAAACTCAATCCTATAAACTTTTCCCCTGCCTTTTTCAATTTTCCCTTTTACTTTATCTATTTTCAAATAAAAATCATAACCACTGCTTTTTCTGTACCTTGCGACCCTGTTTATCCAAACAATTTTTTCTCCTGTTCTTTTTTTTACAATATAACAGTTATTCCCGAAAAATTTCATTAAGTCAGAAAACCCATACCCCTTTATAAATTCAATTTCAAAAGATGTAATGCAGGAAAAGCTCATATTAATATCATATGCATTTTTATTTGTAACTCTGATTATCAATTCATTATTCTCAAACACATTTTTCTTTAAAAACTCTTTCAATCCCACTCCAAAATTAATACCATTATTCTTTAATTCAAAATACAATTTCTCTTTGTCCAAAACCTTTTGCGAAAAAAGTATTCCCAACCGTTTTATCATCAAACCAATCCTTTGCTTATAATCCGGATCATTACAAAACAAAGAATTTCCCGTTAAAAAAAACACAACTAAAAAAACAATTAAAACTTTATATTCTAATCTTCTATCCATCTCTCAACCTCTTGCCAATTAGTAATTTTATAAGGTAAAATCATTTGATTTTCAAACATATTCACCTTATTGAAACTTCTCAGCTCAAATGTATTATTAATAATATGAATTTTACATTTCTTTTTCCCTTTAATCTCCTTGACTTTACTCCAGTGAAGCTTCATCTTGATTTTTTCTCTGACAAGTTCGTATGTTATCAAGACATCATTATTATCAATCTTTCTCCATCTACCTTTAAAAACAAAAGAGCCGTAGTCAAAAAAACTCAAAGAGATTTTATTATCATCCAGTATTACAAAACCTCTGTACATAATAAATTTGTTATCATTACCAAAATAAATAACAATTCCGTAATTATTCTTTACCATTTTCTCCCCTGTATTCAAATCTCCCCATTTACGACTCACTGATATCCACAATGTATTTTCCAATTCGTTATCAGTTTTAGCATAAATTATTTCTATAAAAAATAACAATAAAAACAAAATAATAAAACTATTTCTTTTTTTTATCATTCGTTATTATTACCTCCATATCAACTGCTACATAAATTTTAAACTTTTTACCTTGATTCTTTACAGAAAGATCCCATAAACGATATAACAATTTTTCATTCTTGTTACATAAACATCCATGAGTTACTTTTTTATTCAAGAACTTTCCGTGCAAATAATTTCCTCTTCTTTCTTTAGGAACATTGGCTTCACCTTCAACAGGAATTAATCTAGCTCTCATTGTCCCCCATTCATCACGAGCATCATATGGATTACCTACTTCGTCATATACGGTTTCCGGGATTTTCTGTATACCATAGTACGAATTTAATTCACCATATTCATTAACAGTTGGTCCATATTCATCTCTTAGCCAAAGATTAATATAATAATTCCCTCTCGGTAAGGGAGGGTATACATATCTATTTTCCTTCACTCCTCCTGAGAAACATTTTTCTTTTAACATTACTTCTTTTTGATTATAGAGAGTAACTAATTGAATAGTTCCACCTTCTTCGTTTTTACCTGCTGATTTAACAGTAATAAGATATCTTTTACCTCCTTTTTTCTTCCTCCACACCCATTTTTCATTCTCTAAAAACCAATCCTCTCCCCACGGATCTACAAAGTTAAATCCATTCATATTCATTGCCTGATACAAATTCATGCTGTCTTTGTAGCCGAGAGGATCGGTCTGTAAAAATCTGCCTATCTGTGGATCGTAGGTTCTTGCTCGGTAGTAGTATAAATGTAGTTCTTTATCATATCTTCTGCTTTGGAATAAGTAGTCATTGCCGATTGCGGATTCGGAAAGGACATTGCCTGTATTATCGGTTATTGTGGGTGAGCCGTAGATGTTGTATTTGTATCTTTCTATGATATTTCCGTCCTTGTCTGTTATGGCTGTGATATTGCCTATTGAGTCAGTGTGGTAGTAGAAGCTATTTTCTATGGTATTGTTGTTATACTTATCCATTCTTAGCACTTCATCTATTAGGTTGCCATAGATGTATTGTTTCAAAGTGGAACCACTGCTGTTTTGTTCTTCTATTACTTGATCACCGGCGTAGTAGTAGTTTATTGCAGTGGAGCCGTTTGATTTTGAGATTCTACGACCGAACGGGTCGTATTCAAAGCTGATTGTTTTTGAGCCGTTGGAAGCGGTGATTATTTTGTTTTTGTAATCATAGGTGTGGGTTCGGACTTCATCCTCACCAGCCTGAGCGAACAAAGTGAGAGCAGTTCCGTATTGACGGAACGAGAAGCCCAAAGCCGTCCCTTCGGGCAGCCAAAAGCTCTTTTTAAAACATGTATCAGCAAAAGCTGAGGGCTTTGATAGCTTTAAGCCCAAAAGCCTGCCCCTAAGGCTTGGAAGCTCTTGGCTTGGAGGCTTCTTAAATGCTTTCTGTAGCTCGTAAATATAGCGGATTATAATTAGTAATTTGATTATTTTTAATCGTTTTTCAATCAAGTTTTGATAATCCACTCCCTTACCCTCTATCACTATTCTACATTATTTTTAAAACAATCTCATTTTATCAGTTCTTCTTTATCTCTTTTCTAATCTCCTTCACCTCCTTTTCACTTAGGCCTGTTGCCTTCACAATCACGGCAATATCCATTCCCATCATCAACATATTCTTTGCAACCTTTTTTTTATCCTCATAGATCCCTTTCTCTATCCCTTTCTCTATCCCTTTCTCTATCCCTTCTTGTATCCCTTCCATTTTTCCTTCTTCATATAATCTTTTTGCTAAACTCGGCATTTTTTCACCTCCCGGTATTTTTTTCTCTTTTATTATTTCTTCTAATTTCTTATACTCTATATCCTTCGTCCACATTATATATCTGAAAAAAAATATTAATTGCTCCTCATCCTTTATATACCCTATCTTCTTCCATAAATCAAATACCCTCTTCACTGCTTCCATGTCATTATCAAAGGCTCCCTTCATTAATAAAAGAGAACTCAGAAGATAAATATTCTTCCTCAACTCTTCGTTCCCCTCCTCTTCAAAATCCCACTCATTCGTATCAAACAATATGTATCTGTAATTTAACAGATATCTCTTTATCTCATCATCCACATTAAATACACTCGTAAATTCATCCTTTAATCTCCACTTTACTTTTCCATGATAAAATACCAACGGAATTACAACCCTCGGCTCTTTTCCCTCTCTCATATCCTTTTCTATCATCAGATACATATATCTTAAAAGTTGAAAATATATCCTCTTATCCTGATAACTCTTATGCTCAAAGAGTATGTATATATCAGCGGGCATTTTTCCCTTTTTACCCTTTCCTTTCCCTTGATGCCCCTTTTTTTCTGAACTCTTAATTTTACTTCTTATCACTATATCGGAAAAGTATCCTTTCATATCTTCGGATACATAGCCCGTGGGATCTATCTCTATATTTTTAAGGTCTATATTATTAAGGACAGGTTTTGGTAATGATATTTTTAAAAATGAGCGGACATTTTCCTTGTTTTCAAATATTTTTTTGAAGAAATTATCGTGTATGTTTTCAATCTTAGCCATTATAATACTCCAAATATAATATAGCTTTGAAACACTGTTTTGTCAAGAGTTAAGGTTCGGACTCTGTCCTCACCAGCCATTAAAGAAGCATAAAGCCGAGCAGCTGAGCAGCTGAGCAGCTTTTGTCTTGCTTTCTGTAGCTCGTAAATATAGCGGATTAAAATTAGTAGTTTGTTCAATTTTACTTTTGACTTATTTTTTCAACATCAATATACAGTTCTATACAAGCACATTCCATTGGCTTTTCAAAAGGCCCGTAAATTCCGTATGCAGAAACACTAATCTTTCTTTTGTTATCTATTATTTTTTCAAAACTAAAAGACGGCGATTTTACCCTTATCCTCTTATCATTCGTATAATATGTCCATTTACCGAACATATCAACCAACATCTCTATCGGAAAGGGAAATGAAAGTTCCTTTGTATCAAAAGTTATACTAACGGCAGGAGATCCGTTTTCCCTCTTCTTCATATTTATTTTAGCATTACCACTATTTGAAAATCTCAAACAAACTAAATAATTGTATTCAGTCTCAATGCATAAATTACCGGTATCAGAACCTTCATATTTATCATATTCTTTTCTCTTTTTTAAATCATAATCAATCTCAGGATAATGATAATATATTTTTCTCACACTATTTCCCAATATATCCAATAAAGCCTTTTTACTCAATGAGTTGTTTACAAATAATTCTATTATTTTTCTTAACTTCTTTAAATGCTCTTCATATTTTTTCTCATAAGCTTTTTCCTGAGCACAAAACAATTGAGCTGAAAAAATCATAATCAAAATAATTATTATATGTTTTTTAGTGAACATTTTTACCTCCTTATTTTTCTCCTAAAATTACTATTTTTTCCTTACCCGGGAAAAAATGTATTTCATACGGAGCACTTCCCCTCGAATCATATATCCAATCAAAAGGAACTCGCTCATAATAATGATGAACAATTATCTTATTTCCCCTTTTAAGATAATTTTTTGAAACCATTAAATCAAAATCAGCAGGTGTTACATGTATGCAACCGTGAGATTCTTCCAAATATATTTTGTCATTAGGAATTCCCATTGCTGCCTGTAATTCCCCGAGTGGTGTAGGATGTATCATATCATTTTCAAGTTTTTCGTTTCTATCCCTTTTTCCATTATTATTTTCATCTTTAAAATATGCAACTGTCCCATGTCCGTAATCATTCAGAACCCATCTATCTAATGGTTTTACTTTTCTAATTACTCTGCCAAAATTTAGTATTATATTCAATATTTCTAAATTGTATTTTTTACGAAGTTTTTTCTTAATATCATTTATCAACTCCTTTATTCCCTCTAATACATCTTGCTTGGTAATACCTTCAATGGTTCTCCATTTATTCCCTATATTAAACTCCATCATATCATTTTTATTTACTCTCATTAGAGTATTCCATGGAATTTTGGAATAAGGATATCGGGAAGATGGATTAGCATACACAAACGGCTTAGTTGCTATGATAAAAGTCCCTGCTTTTGTAGGGGTTGGTTCATATAGTTCACCAGTGTTTATTTTTTCCGGTGGACCTCCTACGGCTTTAAACATAGCAACAATCACTTTCTCCAACCCCCACGGGTCTACAAACCCCCATGGGTTCATGTTCATTGCTTGGTATAGATTCATTGAATCTTTGTAGCCTATCGGGTCTGTTTGTAAAAACCTTCCTATTTCGGGATCGTATGTTCTGGCACGGTAGTAGTAGAGTTTTAGTTCAGGGTCATATCTTCTGCTCTGGAACAGGTAATCGTTTCCGATGGCTGACTCGGGAAGGATATTGCCCGTATTATCGGTTATTGTCGGGCTGCCGTAGATGTTGTATTTGTACCGCTCGACTATTTTTCCATCTTTGTCGGTTATTGCTGTTACATTTCCTATTGAGTCAGTATG
>JAMOVU010000091.1 GCA_027067555.1 Candidatus Aminicenantota bacterium
ATCCATTATTTGAAAATAATTTTTTTACCTTTAAAGATATAGAGAATAAAGTTTTTTATTAAAACATAGAATGCCCTTACCCCATCTTTCCAATTAATCTTCTTTCCCTCTTCATAAGTTCTCCCATGATAGGAAATCCCAATTTCATATACTTTAATTCCTTTTATCTTTGATAATTTAAAGGTTACTTCAGGTTCAAATCCGAATCTGTTTTCAGTAAGTTTTATTTTTTTTATAATGTCAGCCCTGAAAACTTTATAACAGGTCTCCATATCAGAGAGATTTAAGTTTGAGAGCATGTTTGAAAAAAGTGTTAAGATTTTATTCCCTATATAATGCCAGAAGTAAAGAACTCTTCTTGCCTCTGTTGTTATGAACCTCGACCCATAAACAATGTCCGCCCTATTTTCTAAGATTGGTTTTATCAATTTTCCATATTCATTCGGATCATACTCCAGATCAGCATCCTGAATTATTATTATATCTCCTGTTGCCTCTTCTATCCCTTTTCGTAATGAATAGCCCTTTCCCATGTTTTTTTCGTTTTTGAGAAGCTTTATCTCTTTATGTTTTTCTGAGAGAGATAAAAGAATCTGATAGCTCTTATCCGTTGAAAAATCATCTACAATTATTAACTCTTTTTCAATCGGAAGTTTAACATTTAACACTGTTTCCACTATCTTTTCCACAGTCTTTTCTTCATTATAAACAGGCATTATAATACTAAGCTTTTTCCCCATATTTTATTATAGCAGTTCGTGGAAAGAATTTAAAATAAAAGCTTAATAAATTGGAGATTTATTTCAGGCAAGAGAATAAGTTAACCTTTGGCACAAAATTGGCACAAGATAAAGATTGGTTTTAAGCTTAGGGCTCAATAGCTTTAAAAATGGGGTGAGTGAGGGGACTTGAACCCCCAACATTCGGATCCACAGTCCGATGCTCTGCCATTGAGCTACACTCACCAAATCCTTAGTATTTTATAATAAGTTTATATTTTGTTCAAGTAGGGAGCTATTGTCTCTTAGTTTTTTACATAAATTTTCACTTTTTTTGAAGGAATGGAGTTTTCATCTATTGCTTCTATCGTGTATTTGCCTTTGGCAGGGCTTATGAAAATTTTCCTTCCCTTTCCGGAAAAGGCTTCATTTATAAACCAGTAAACTATTTTGTTTGAAACAAGGGGAAGTCTTCTTCTGGTTTTTTCCAGATCTTCGGGAAAGTAAAAAATCTGATTATTTTTAGGAAAAATAATTTGAGGAGGCATTTCTTCATTTTCCGTAGAGCATAGGGGATTTATAGGGGGAAGTTTTTCAATTAAAATTCCTCTCTTTTTGTACCAGTAAGCAATATCAGGGGGATAGGTGAGAAAGATTTTTTCCTCATATTCTCCATTCTCTTTCATTGCTTCCGGACAAACGATTTCCCCTGTTTTTTTATCAATGAAAAATTTCTTGTGAAATTTGCACTTTTCGGTTGGAACCCTTTTCTTTAATACTAAGACCCTTTTGGTCTTAACTTTATCAGAGATGACTCTCATTCCGGAAAATGAGCAGACCTCCATCTCAATCAAATCCGATGGTTTTTTAAACCACCTCTCCTTTCCCTTTTTTGTGAGCATATCAAAAATTTTAAACATAAGCGGAGTTGCCACTTTTACTCCGACTATATCGGCAGAGCTTGAATTATCAAAGTTTCCGGCCCATACACCTACGGTATAGTCAGGGGTGTATCCTATACTCCATGCATCAAAATGTCCGTATGATGTCCCTGTTTTCCATGCAACTCTCGGTAAATTTCCCACAGAATAAAATATTTTTGGAAAATCCGGCCTTTTGTGACTTTCCAATATATTTGTAATCAGATATGCTGTCCCTTCCGAGAAAATTTTTGTTTTGTATGTTTTATTGTCTTTTAATTCTTTTAAGCTGTAGAGTATTCCTCTGTTTGCAAAGATTGTGTAAGCTCTGGAAATTTCATAAAGGGTGATACCGCAACCTCCTAAGATTATTGAAAGCCCATAGTTTTTTCTATCTTTTAGACTGTGAAAATCAAGTCTTTTTAAGAGTTCGTAAAAATTATCAACCCCGATTTTGTTTAAAAGATTCACTGCCGGAACATTCAAAGACTCTGACAGAGCCTTTTTTGCAGTAACCAGCCCCCTGTAAATATCTTTGAAATTATGGGGAGCATAGGTTTCATACTCAATAGGGATATCCTTTAAAAGTGTTTCTGTTGTGATTAATCCCTTTTCCAATGCATATGCATAAAGAAAGGGTTTTAATGTTGAGCCGGGAGATCTCAAAGTTAGAAACCCTCTTATCTGCCCTCCGTCTTTACTGAAATAATTTTGAGAGCCTACCACTGCTTCTATGCTCTTTTCTCTGTTATTTATTATGATTACAGAAATATTTTTAATCCCCTTTCCTTTTAAATCCGCAGAATAATTTTTTACTAATTTTTCAAGGCTTTTTTGAGTGTTAAAGGAGATAGTGGTCTTGAATTCTCTTTTTTTAGGGTATTTTATTATTAAGTAATCGGAAAAATGGGGAAGGGAAAAGGGAAGGGGATGTCTTCTGGGAAGTTCTTCTAAATCTTTCCACTCTTTAAATTCATGAGGTTTTATGATTTTTTTCTTTTTTAGTCTTTTTAAGAGAATCCTGTATCTTTTTGAGATATTTTCAATATTTTTTTTGTTTAACGAAAAACTTTTCGGGGATTTTGGAATTAATGCAAGAAGTGCTATCTCTTTAGTATTTAAAGCTGATACGGGTTTTTGAAAGTATATATAAGATGCTGCTCCTATTCCTTCTACATTTCCTCCGTATGGGGTTATATTGAGATATATTTCCAATAACTTCTTTTTTGAAAAGTGAAGTTCAAGCTGAATAGCTCTCAGGGCCTCTATTATTTTTGATTTTAGATTTCTTTTTTTTGGCTCTATTATCCTTGCAATTTGCATTGTAATTGTGGAGCCTCCGGATACTATCTTTCCCTTTTTTATATTGGATATAATTGCTCTTACTATGGAAAGTGGGTTTACTCCCGGATGATAAAAAAAGTACTTGTCTTCGGAAATAACAAAGATTTTCTTTACTTCCTCTGGTATTTTTTTATAGGGTAGAAAGAATCTTAGTTTATCGTCAGAGGTAAGAAATATTCTTGCAACTTTCCCATTCTTAAAATAAATAATCTTTGAAGTTTCGGGAAAGAGTTTTTCTTTGGGAAGCGGAAAAAGTTTATCAAGGATTAAGATTATTAGAATGAGGGATATAAGAAGAATTAAGAAAATTTTGAGCTTTTTTGAAATTTTAATCATTAATTATTAAATGGGAGAAAAAAATCTATTTGATCTCCCACTTTAAGTTTATACTCTTTTACTTTTCCCGCTTTTAATTCAAGCACATACTTTACAGGAATTTCAACTCCGTAAGAGGGACAATCGTCTTTAAGACAGGGAGGGCAGTTTTCAGCTATATAAACTATTTTTTTATCCTTATCAATCCAGATAATATCCAGGGGAATGTATGTATTTTTCATCCAGAACCATTGATAATCTTCGTTGTCAAATACAAAAAGCATACCATAATTATCAGGGAGCTTTTTTCTGAACATTAACCCCCTTTCCCACTCCTCAGGTGTGAGTGCAAGCTCTGCTATGATTTTGATATCTTTTTTTAAAAAAATTTCAATGAATTTTTGCTTTACCTCATTAGAGAACAAACTCTCAAATGAGAGGAACAAAACTAACAGCAATATCCCTGATTTTTTCAATTTTATTATCCCTCTTTTTATATATGTAAAGGTATTGCATATAATCTCCGACAGGGGCAATGGCAATTCCTCCATTACGCAATTGCAACAAAAGCTCATCGGGCATCTCCTTTGCTGCAGCGGTTACCATTATTTTATCAAAAGGAGAATACTCAAGCCATCCCTCTTTTCCATCTCCCAATTTTAATTTAACATTGTTAATACCTAATTCTTCCAATCTCTTTTTTGCTGATTCGTAAAGCTCTCTTATTCTTTCAACTGAGAAAACTTCCTTTGCAAGATAAGAGAGAATCGCTGTTTGAAACCCGGAACCGGTCCCAATTTCAAGTACTCTGTCTTCAGGTTTGATTTCTAATTTTTCTGTCATATAAGCAACTATATAAGGCTGAGATATTGTCTGAGAATAGCCTATTGGAAGAGGAGAATTCTGATAAGAAAAATTTTTGACATCTGTTGAAACAAATAGCTCTCTCGGATATTTTTCAAAGGCTTCAAGAATCTTTTGATTCTTTATCCCGTCTCTCTTTAATTCTTCTATTAATTCTTTGAGATTATTCAATTTTTTAATAGGATTTTGCAAAAAAAGGCACAAATTTTGCAGGTTTTCCGCATATTATACACTTCTGGCCTTCCTTTGCCTCCTCTCCGATTGTTCTTATTGTGGCTGTCGTCTCCTCTTTTATCTTAAGTTCACACTTTTCATCTCCACACCATGGTGCTTTAATAAAACCTCTTCCCTCTTTCATATATTTTTTGAATTCTTCAAGGTCTTCAGTGCTTTTTGTATGTTCATCCCTGAATTTCTTTGCCTTCTCAAAAAGACTGTTTTGAATATCATCCAAAAATTTCCTAACTTCATCCACAAGTTTTTCTATGGAGATAAATCTTTTTTCTCTGTCAACCCTGCTTACAAGAACAACCTGATTTTTTTCAATATCCTTTGGCCCTATCTCAATCCTTAAAGGTACTCCTCTCATTTCCCATTCGGAAAACTTCCATCCCGGTGTATACTCTTCTCTTTCGTCAAGTTTTACTCTAATATCTTCATTTTCAAGTGTTTCTTTTACCTTCTCCGCTACCGGAAGAACACTCTCTTTCCAGTTTCCTCTTGAGATAGGTATTATAATAACCTGAGTTGGAGCAACTTTCGGAGGGATAACGAGACCATTGTCATCACCATGAGTTAAAACAAGACCTCCTATGAGCCTTGTTGAAACTCCCCATGATGTTTGGTGGACATATTTTAAAATATTATCTTTGTCTTCGTATCTAATATCAAAGGCCTTTGAAAAATTTTCTCCGAGATAGTGGGATGTTCCGGCCTGAAGGGCTTTACCATCGGGCATAAGAGCTTCAACCGTATATGTTTCAACTGCACCGGCAAATCTCTCTTTATCAGACTTTTTACCCATAATAACGGGAATTGCAAGTACATTTTCAATGAAATTCTTGTATATGTTTATTATTCTTAATGTCTCTTCCATTGCCTCTTCTTTATTCCTGTGAGCCGTATGCCCTTCCTGCCACAAAAATTCTGTTGTTCTTAAAAATGGCCTTGTTACCTTTTCCCATCTGAGAACATTAACCCATTGATTGATAAGAACAGGAAGGTCTCTCCAGGACATTATCCATTTGGAATACATTGAACAGATTATTGATTCTGATGTAGGCCTTATAGCAAGTCTTTCTTCAAGCTCTTCGGAACCTCCCATTGTAACCCAAGCTACTTCAGGGCTAAACCCTTCCACATGTTCAGCTTCTTTGTTGAGTAATGATTCAGGAATAAGAAGAGGAAAGTATGCATTTGTATGACCGGTTTTCTTAAACTCCTTATCTAAAATTTTCTGGATGTTTTCCCAGATTGCATAACCTGCGGGTTTTATGACCATCATCCCTTTTACGGGAGCATAGTCAACAAGATCAGCCTTTCTTATTACACTTATATACCATTTGGAAATATCTTCACTTTTGGGTGGAATTTCTTTTACAAGTTTTTCACTCATTTTGTCCCCTCATAAAAATAAAAAAACGCCCCCGACGGGACTTGAACCCGTGCTGCCGCCTTGAAAGGGCGATGTCCTAACCTGGCTAGACGACAGGGGCGTGGTGAGCCGTGCAGGGATCGAACCTGCGACACCCGGCTTAAAAGGCCGGTGCTCTGCCGACTGAGCTAACGGCCCAAAAAGTTAACGTATTATATCAGCCTTATTTATCTCTGTCAACAACTAATTAGCTGAGAGGCTCAAATTTTAAAATTATCCATCTTCCGTTCTGGGTTCTGTTCCCGAGATCGAGAAGATATCTTACAAAAATAACCTTAAAATCTTTTGATCCTGAAGCACTGTTAACTGTTATTACGACATCTTTGAATTGTTTTTTGATATTTGCATTTTCAAGTTCAACTCTTTCGCCTAAGGATTTCTTTATTATGGATACTACTGTATCAAGGTGCTCTTTTGCAGCCTGTTTTTCTTTTTGGAGCTCTTTATACTGATTGAAAAGTTCATCCTTTTTCTTCTGGAGCTCTTCCACTTTTTTCTTTAATTCTTTTTTCTTTCTGAAAGATCTTGCTTTTGCAAGTTCGGCTTTTGCTGTTTCAAGTTCATCGTTAGTATCTAAAACCTGAGGTTTTAAATCATCAAGTTTTTTTGTTATTTCCTGATATTTTTTTACAGCTTCTGCGAACTCTGCTTCTCCCTCCTGAAGTTCGCCTATTGTTTTAATTTTAAAAGTGAAAGGTTTGGCAAAGGATACAGGCTCAACAGCCATTGCTGCCATAGTATCATTATCCTGCATCTGTACTGCATTAAAATACTTTTTCAAAAATACCTCTTCTGGCTTACTGCAGGAAATTACGAAGATCATTGAAAAAACTAAAACTGCCGCTAATAAATACTTCTTCTTCATACTCAAAACCTCCTAATAATTTTATTCTCAAATTTTATCTCATTTTCATAGAAATAAGCAAGGCTTAAGAGATTTCTCTCATTAAAATAATTGCTTACTATTTGAAATCCTATCGGAAGTTTACTCTTTTCTCCTATTTGAAAGGGAACACTTATTGCAGGAAACCCTCCAAGGCTCGGGGGGATTGTAAAATAGTCGGAATAGTACATGCTTATGGGGTCATCTGATTTTTCTCCTATTTGAAAGGCTGTTTCCGGTGTGGTAGGGAGGATTAAATAATCAAAGCTTTCAAAAATGCTTTTTATTTCAAAAGCTATTTTATTTCTTACCTTAACTGCTTTCATGTAGTATTCGTCATAAAAACCGGAGCTTAGGGAGAATGTTCCCAATAGAATTCTCCTTTTAACCTCATCTCCGAAGCCCTCGCTTCTGCTTTTAAGATAGAGCTCTCCAATATTCTTGGCTTTGGCTCTTCTGCCATATCTTACTCCATCGTACCTTGCCAAATTTGCACTTGCCTCTGAAGATGCTATTATGTAATATACATAAAGACCGTATTCCCAGAGATCAATATTAACCTCTTCCAAAATAAAACCATTCTTTTCGAAAAATGAGATGAATTTTCTATAAGCATTTTTTATTTCAAATGATAATGATTTTTCAGGTACTTTTAAAACTGCTATTTTTATGTTTTTTGGATTAATCTCATAAAAATCACTATATTTTTCAGTTCCTTTTTCCGATGATGTTGCATCTTTAGGGTCTTTCCCCGCGATTATTTCTAAAACAATTGCAATATCTTCTGGATTTCTTGCAAATATGCCAATCTGATCGAGACTTGAGGCAAAGGCTACGAGCCCGAATCGTGAGATCCTTCCATATGTAGGTTTTAACCCATAAACTCCGCAAAAAGCAGCCGGTTGTCTTACAGAGCCTCCCGTATCAGAGCCTAAAGCTACAGGAACTTCAAGGGAAGCAACTGCTGCTGATGAACCTCCGCTTGAGCCTCCCGGGACCCTTTCCAGGTTCCATGGATTTTTTGTTGTAAAAAAAGCAGAATTTTCGGTTGAAGAACCCATTGCGAACTCATCTAAGTTTGTTTTACCTATTATTGAAAAACCGGCATTCTTTAATCTCTTTACAGCTGTGGCATCATAAGGGGGAACAAAATTTTCAAGAAATTTTGATGCACAGGTTGTTTTTATACCTTTTGTAATGATATTATCCTTTATGGCAATCGGAATTCCTTTGATATAACCATTCTTATTATAAATAAGTTTTTCCTCTTTTGTTATAAAAGCGTTAATCTTTTTCTCTTCTTTATCAATTCTATTAAGAAAAATTGAATAAATTTCCTCAGGAGAAACCTCATTTTTATCTAAAAGATTTAAAAGCTCTCTTAAATTCTTTTTATAAAGCTCATCCATTTTTTACCACCCTTGGTACCACGAAGAAATCATCCTTCTTTTCAGGTATGTTTAATAATATCCCCTCTCTCCCCTCAAATTTATTTTTTATATCTTTTCTTAGAATCATAATGTTTGAATAGACTTCGGGGGGCTTTACATCTTCTGTGTTAACCTCTTTCAATTTTTCAACCCAATTTACGATTTTCTCAAAATCTTTTTCTATCTCTGAATTTGAGGACACTTCAAGATTGGCAAGTTCAAATATTTTATTAAAATTCTTCATATAAGATTATAAATAAGATAAGAGATAAAATCAACTGAAAACATCCTTAATGAAAAGATGTTAAATTGATTTTATGCCCAGATAATTGGATACGGTTGCGATATCCGATAAATATATTTTAATGGAAATTTCTTTGGTGGTGCTTGAATTTTTATTTCTTATGAAGTAGTAAGGGTTTTGTGTTTTTATTTCTATGAAATCTCCTATAAGAAAGGCTTTGCCTGTGGAAATAAAAAAATCTTTTGCATCTTTCGGTAATTTTAAAACAGGTTTTTTAA
>JAMOVU010000092.1 GCA_027067555.1 Candidatus Aminicenantota bacterium
CAGTCGGTTCCTTTTCCGAAATCGGGATCGGGAACAAGTTTAATCTTTCCGCTCTTGTAAACATCCAATAGTGAAGCTGATAGTGTTAATGAAAACATAATTACAAAAAACAAAACAAAGTAAATCTTTTTTCCAACAATCGGAAATCTTTTCAATTTCATCTCTTTATAACCTCCTTCATCAAAGCTTAAAGCATAGAGCCTCGAAGCATCGGAGCTAAAAACATTTTTGGGCAGCCCCGCACCAATTTTTTTGTTTCTTTTCTTGTTTGTTCTTATAAATTTTTCTTTCATTGTTACTCTCCCGATTTATAAATTGGTGCGGGATCTCCACTTTGTTTCGACTCTCAGGGCATCTAACTATCAAAACCCTCAGCTCTTGCAAAATCCCGCACGGTTTTTAAAATTCAGCATTCATAATTCAGAATTCATAATTATTAATCTCTCCTCCTTTCTTAAAGCCAAAAGCCTCCGAGCCTCTCAGGCAGCCTTTTGGGCTTAAAGCTAATAAAGCTTTCAGCTTTCGCACTGTCCCGCACGATTTTGAAAAAGCTCGGAGGCTTTGTCCGGCCATTTTATTGTTTTTGACTCTAATCCTCGCACAGTTTTAAATCTCAGCATTCAGAACTCAGAATTCATAATTATTTCCCACTTTTTACTTCTCACTTCCCTTTTCTTATTTCTTCCTTCCACCTGTTTTTACTATTTTATCTGTTCTTCTTAATACTCTATCCCTTTCCTTTGTTGAACTCCTATTTTATAATAGTGTTTCACCTCTTTCATCTCTGTTATAAGATCAGCATATTCATAAAGTTTTTTATCCGCATATCTTCCGGTTAAAATAATCTCGGTTTTATCAGGCTTGTTTTTCAGAAGGGAGATTAAATCTTCAACAGGGATAAGATTATAATATATCGCAACATTTATCTCATCAAGAACTATCAAATCATATTCTCCCGATGATACGGCTTCCGCAGCTTCTTTAAAACCTTCCTTAGCGGCATCTATATGATCCTGCCCCGGGTTTTCCCTGCTCGTGCAAAATTTTCCGAGACCGCACTGGATAACCTTAATCCTATCACTGAATTGTCTTAGTATATTCAACTCACCCGTATCATTATTCTTCATAAATTGACACAAAAATATTTTCATGCCCGAGCCGAGAGCTCTCATAATCAAACCGAGAGCCGCCGTTGTTTTACCTTTACCATTTCCCGTATATATCTGAATATAACCTTTTTCCAATGATTTACCTCCTTTGATACAATCCGAAATATGTTGTCATGGAAAGAATATGTCCTTTGATTTTTTTAAGAAGTTCTTTTGCTCTTAAACCAGAGGGAAGATTTAATTCAGCATCAAGAGCATAAAGTTTTATAAAATATCTGTGAGGTTTCCCCGGAGGGGGGCAAGGTCCGCCATAACCTATCTTACCGAAATCATTGATTCCCTGTGTTATCCCGTCCTCTATCTCCTTCTCTTTTAGGATATCCTCTTTCAAACCTATATAATCCGCGGGAATATTATAGATAACCCAATGAACGAAAGTTCCGAACGGAGCATCAGGATCATCCATAATAATTGCAAAACTTTTTGTTCCTTTCGGGGCATTTTTCCAAGAAATTTCAGGGGAGATATCATCACCCTGACATGTGAATTTCAGAGGAATAGGAGAATTCTCTTTAAAAGCATCGGTATAAACATGAAAGCCTTTACCATTCGTATAACCTATGGCACCGATAAAAAAAAAGAATGATATTGTCATAATTGTTTTAATCATCTCTTCCTCCTACACTATTAATTATAGTTTTTCACCTGAAAAAGTCAAGCAAAAGAGGATATTGTTTATTTTACAAAGCGGGATTATATTCTCTTACCTTTTTTCTGCTTACCACCCATAATTTACCATAAGGGGAATTTTTATCTAATGCTTTTAAAAATTTATTTATAATTTCTTTTATATCTTTTATATTAAAATTTTTATCCGGCCTTAAAATTACTATACCAAACCCTTTTCCAAGCGGATAATTAATAAAATTGCCAAACCCTTTATCAAGAGTTATTAAAATCCTTTTCTCTCTCCGAACAGACATATATATTGCTTCATCTTTAGAACCTTTTAATCCCTCACTTAAGACTGTTTCAACATCAATCTTCTTTTGCAATAAATAATTATAAATTGAATAC
>JAMOVU010000093.1 GCA_027067555.1 Candidatus Aminicenantota bacterium
CTCCTAAAGTTTACTCCATTAATCTTAAAAACGGGAAACATCGAATGATTTATTATCCGGCAAAAGAAGATTTTGCAAAGGTGAAATTCGGAAAAACGGAAAATTGGAATTTTAAAGATAGTGATGGTTATACGATAATCGGAAGAATTTACTATCCTCCGGATTTTGATTCCATAAAAAAGTACCCTCTCATAATTTATTATTACGGAGGAACTGTTCCTGTGACAAGGGATTTCGGAGGAAGATATCCTAAAAATTACTGGGCGGCCAATGGATATATTGTTTATGTGCTTCAGCCAAGAGGAGCAACGGGATTCGGTCAGGATTTTTCCGCCTTTCATGTTAATGGATGGGGAGGAAAACCAATAGATGATATTATTGAAGGAGCTAAAAAGTTTTTGAAAGCCCATCCCTTTGTAAAAAAGGATAAGGTAGGAATAATCGGAGCATCTTACGGTGGCTATACTACAGAATATCTTATTACAAAGACAGATATGTTTGCCGCTGCGGTATCCCATGCGGGAATAAGTCTTTTGCCTCATTACTGGGGTGAGGGATATTGGGGGTATACATACAGTGCGGGTGCAACAGCCTTCAGTTTTCCGTGGAACAGAAAGGATATTTATGTTGACAAAAGCCCGCTTTTTAATGCTGATAAAATTAAAACACCTCTTTTGTTGCTTCATGGGGATTCTGATACAAATGTTCCCACAGGGGAGAGTGATCAGCTATATACTGCTTTAAAACTTTTGGGAAGACCTGTGGAATATATCAAAGTGCAAGGGCAGAATCACTGGATAATGGATTATAAAAAGAGAATTCTCTGGAGCAAGACTATTGTTGCATGGTTTGACAGATGGCTAAAAGATCAACCTGAATTCTGGTATTCAATGTATAAAAAGACAAAATAGGTAGTTTGTTAATATTTCAGGGGCCGGCGACATAGTCGCCGGCCCTTTTTTTATTTGAAAAGCGTAAAATTCGGAATAATATTCCAAAAATTTACAGGAAAATTTGGAGTGGCGTTCCAAATTTTGACAATAGGAAAAAAATATGGTATAAAAAATTATGACTTATATAAAGAGAGTTTATGAAAATCTTGATAAGCATATAAAAATAGGAAAAGTGCTAATTATTTATGGACCGAGAAGGGTTGGGAAAACAACACTTGTTAAAAGATATTTTGATGGTTTGCATCTGAATAAAAGGTATGTAACTGGTGATGATATTATAATTTCAAACCTATTGTCTTCAAGGAATTTACAAAGGATTTCGGAATTCGTGGAAAATCTTGACCTCTTAGTAATAGATGAAGCTCAGAATATCAAAGATATTGGTATGGCTTTAAAATTAATTGTGGATAATTTCCCTGAGAAAAAAATCATTGCAACAGGTTCCTCTTCGTTTGATCTTATACGACAGGTGGGAGAGCCTTTGACAGGTAGAAAAAGAGTTCTGATGCTTCTCCCAATATGGCAGGGAGTGTTATACAAAAATGTTTATAATAAATACGAATTAAAAGAAAGACTGGAAGATTTTCTAATCTTTGGTTCTTACCCGGAGGTTCTTCTTGCAAAGAGTAAAAAAGAAAAGATAGAGATTCTCAGAGAGATAGTAGGCTCTTATCTTTTAAAAGATATTTTAGCTTTTGAAAAGGTACGAAACTCCAAAAAACTATTTGATTTGTTAAGACTTCTTGCTTTTCAGGTTGGTTCGGAAGTTTCCAAAAACGAACTATCCAATACTTTGGGGATTGATTCAAAAAGTGTGGAAAGATATCTTGATTTATTAGAGAAAAGTTTTGTAATTAAAAGATTAGAGCCATTCAGTACAAACAGGAGAAAGACGATAAGTAAGAAAGGTAAGTATTTCTTTCTTGACAATGGAATAAGAAATGCGGTGATTTCGAATTTTAATGAATTGGAAAACAGAGATGATACCGGTGCACTTTTTGAAAATTTTGTTATTATGGAAAGAATTAAAAAAAATATCTATTCTGATTTTTACGGAAACATTTATTTTTGGAGAGCTTATAGAGGAGGGGAAGTGGATTTTGTAGAGGAGTATGATGGAAAGTTATACGGATATGAGGTGAAGTTTTCAAGCAAAAGAAGAGTTTCTTCTTTAAAAGAGTGGGAAAGAATTAAGAATAGCTCCTTAAAAGTG
>JAMOVU010000094.1 GCA_027067555.1 Candidatus Aminicenantota bacterium
AAACAGAGGGAATACTTGAAATCCCTCGAACCTTTCATCTTTCCCGATTTTGATTTGATTAAAATAATTTTTGATAAATGTTTCCATATTGCACCTCCTTTAAAGCCATTAAGCTGAGCAGCCGAGCAGCCTCTAAGGCAGCTTTTCGGGCTTTCAGCAATTAAAGCCTTCAGCTCTCGCTCTTTTGAGCTAACTGAATAGCCGAGAAGCCCCAAGCTCCGAGCATCGAGCTTTTTTAAACCGTGCAGAACCTTCGCTCTGTTCCGACTCTCCGGGGCTTCTCGGCAAATTAAGCTTCAAGCTTTTTTATTTTTAATTCATCCCACTTTTTAAACTTACGGGATTTCAGCTTAGATCCGATAATTTACAACTCTCCTTTTTTACCATTGCACACTCGCCTGAACCGTTTTTGTGATGTGGTGAGCATTATCATCAAGAAATTCTATTGTCATTTGAACTGTTTTGGCTGCCGCAAGATGAGCGGCACCAATATAAACACTAACCGTTCCTATAACCTGAGTTTTCCCAGAAATATATCCACCTGGAAAAACTTCACCACCTGTATCGCTAAATACATCAGTATTGCCATAAGAATCTGCAAAAGTAGTTTTAACTGTTAGTATTTGAGCTCCAACTCCAGCAATCTCTTTAATTGTTGCTTTTACAAGATAGTTAGCTCCTACAATTATCCCTGATACAAGAACAGTCTGCCCCGCAGCTTGGATTACTATACTAAAGTCAGCCGTAGGGGGAATAACAGGGTTATTTTTTTTGCATGAAACCGCTGAGAACATCACAATAAAAACAATCAATACTATTATAAAACTCTTTTTCTTCATAATACCTCCTTGGGCGGGATATTTTATCCCGCCCTTTTGACTTTTCAACTAACTACATTAGTTATGGTTGCTGCTTTTCCAACATAGCATTAATATTTTTCTGGTCTAGTTCATACCAGCTTCCTGTTGCAGCATCAATAACAACAGGCAGAAGTCCCGCCAATACATCAAGCACTATCCAGCCCGCTCCTACATGATTTGTAATATTCCTTGTAATTGTCCTAAAACCCTCTTTCTTAAATTCGATTGTATAAGTCTGATTCGATTTCAATAAAATTTTTATGGGAGTTGTTCCATAATAATTACCATTTACATAAACTTTTGCCCCCGAAGGATCGGAAGAAAGATTGAGTTTACTGTTGGAGCCTTTGAATATTGCAGCGCATCCCGAAAACATAAAAACAAATGATAATAAAATCATTACAGATATTGTTTTTTTTACCATTAGATACCTCCTACATTTTTTTTGATTAAATACGGATTTCTCAAGAAATCTATTATACAAAGCTTTGTTTTTTTATCTCCCCTTATTCCGCTAAATTCCCCTTTTTTCTCAACTGTAAAAAGCGGAAAATCATAAATTAAAAAACACTCAAAAGAGCTGTTTTTGACTGCTTTCACACCTCCAAAAATAATTTCCGCTTTTAGTATAAACCTTAACCTTTACCAAATAGTGATAAAGGTTATTTGTGAACGAAAAACCGTGAATCATGAATCGGGTGTATACTTCTCTTTTCCGCTTGCAGGAATTTTTGGATATTCCAATGATGGTTTTTTGAGTTTTTCCTTGTTCAGGAATTTTTTTTGAGATTTTAAATATTGATTTTATTGTCTCCTTAAATTATCTAAGATTAATATATTCCGTTTTTTAAAAATGTCAAGGAGAAAATTATAAATTTATAAATTTTTAGGGGTTAAATTTAAAGAATGAATAATTTGTTTTTCGCTGTTCAGCTTTGAAAATAGCACGGTTTTGAAAAAGCTCAGAGCTCAATGCTCAGTGCTCAAGGCTTTATGAATCGTACGATTTTAAAAATTCAGCATTCATCCCGCCACGGCGGATCCACCAAGGCGGATCTTCATTCATTATATTCATTTCGATCTCCGCTCACTTCGTTCGCTTCGACATTCATAATTCATAATTCAGCATTCATAATTCATAATTACTACCGGCTCAGTGCTTTTAATATCAAGATATTGAGAAATAGCGGAAATAAAACTATAATATACCCATCTGTTAATAAGGTAGGTGTCTTATGATACAAAAAGAGGAAAAATTAGCGGCTGAAGAATTTGATAAGTGGG
>JAMOVU010000095.1 GCA_027067555.1 Candidatus Aminicenantota bacterium
TACCGCTTGAGGAGGGTTGAATAGGTTTAAGTCCACCTCTGATAAGGCAAAATGATCCTTAAACTTTTGAGACACCATTACTTCCCTCCATTCCCCTAAAGAACTCCCTCTTATGCAACTTAAAACCCAGTATTACAATTAAAATTGTTCCTTATATTCTTTAAGCTTTTTAATTATATGCTCTCTTACCCTTTTATGTAGTAAATCTTCTTCATTATAACGTTTAGTTATATATTTAATTTTGGTATCTTCAGTCCAATCCCGCTGGAATTGAGCATCAACAACACGACAATCTTGAGGGCCGGAATAGATGAAATGACCAAGAGATTGATGTATTTTTTCTAACTTATCTTTATTTTGTTTTATCTCTTCAGACAATTTAATAATAGGCTCGCTTTTTCCAAGGCAGCAGTGCTCTAACAATTTTTCTAAGTGTTTTGTATATGAATACATAATGCCTATTTGATTAAATATGTTAAATAATACATCTTCATTAAGATCATTAGATCCATCTAATTTATTAAATAACTCATTCTCTGCTTTCTTGATTGTTTCAAGAGCGCTCATAATTGGCCGAGTTTCCCTTGATAAAAGAAACTGAAGAAATTTTTTTACAAACATCTCTGGATAACATACAGGATCTTGCCCTAAATCAATATATAGGCTACCAGCATGTAGAGCAAACCTACCTTTGTTTAGCTCCTCCCTAACCCCCCAAGCAAAGGAAGATGCAAAAAATATGGCAAAAGGGCCATGATCTATTATGGACTCCAGCTCAGGCACCAATAGATTATCAATTTTTAAAGGAGATTCTGGCTCCAATGGACAGCTTAATTTTTTTATTAAAGTAGTGCCAAATCTTTCTTCACCGCTATTAAAAGTGGTGCCAAATCTTTCTTCACCGCTATTATCTGAAAATAGAAAATCAAGAAGTATGATTGGCTCATTTTTATCATTTTTGGCATTATTCAGATTTTCTAAAAAACTCTTAAAATGTTCCTCTGGCTTTAACCAGTTGAAGGCATCTTTTATGGGAGACGGTGCAGAGTTTGTCCATTTAAGCCTATCATCTTCAGCATTATTCTTATTTTTAGCATTATTCTTATTAGAAGGAGGAAATGCCTCTAAAAATGCCTGAAATATCGCATCTTCTTTGCCTTTCTTTGTATGATTCGCATTACTGTTATCAGAACTATCAAGGGGCCGTAGTCCCTCATAATGGTCATCAATCAAGATAATCGGCTTTTTGATAAAACCTGATTCATGCTCCGATGGCTCATCAAAGCGCTTGATCAAGGCCTTAACATCTTTTTTCAAAATGCCTCGTGGCATAAAAGATACTTTATATGTGTCTGCATGTCCTTTTGGAGGCGTGAAATGGTCTCCAGACCGTTCAAAGTCCTGTTTGAGCATTACCAAATTTTCTAATGCAACCAGCTTTTTCAGCCTCCAATCATTGAGCATTTTTTCTATTGTAGGTTTTAATTCTTTGTTTTCTGCAGGCAGGACCAAGGCTCTGTGCCAAATAGAATGATCGAGAATGCCTATTCGATGATCAATTCCCATGTCCTGAGCATGTTCATGTAAGAGGTCTAATGGAACAGTTAATAGAGAAAGTAGGGGAATGCCCTTTTTGATACGCTTTTTCTCCTCTTCTTGCTGTAAGGAGAATATATACTTCTTTAACTCCTTATCAATTATTTCATCTTTAAAATACTCCTGAACATTTGAACAACATAGAATGTTTAAGTTTGTGTTATTCTCATCAAGGTCTATTAAATTGCCCAAAGTGCTTTCTAGAAAAGATTGCCACACTTCTTTTTCATCAAATGGATAGATAAATTGTATTATACTTTCGTTATTATATTTATATTTTTGGGTATCGAATTTAATCATCTTTTTCATCTCTTAACTTATCGGCATAAAGGGCAGATAAATATGGATATTTTTTTCTTAACTCCGGAAATTTATTCAAATTGTAAAGCACCCGTTTCATGAACAAAAGCCTGTCTTTAAAATTTAAAAAAACATGGGCCTTGGTCTTTTTACCCCGCACAAATTGAAGGGCCTGCTCTAAGTAATATAGCTCTACATCTGCTAGCACCAGTGGCAGATTAATTCCTGAAGGAGAAAAATCAGGA
>JAMOVU010000096.1 GCA_027067555.1 Candidatus Aminicenantota bacterium
ATCCTTTAATGGTAATCCCAGATATCCCCTTTTTTTTCCGGCATTATCATACTCATCAAACCACATTAATCCCAACCCCCCGTGTCCATTGGTATTAATCTCATAAGAAAAGTAGCCATCTCCCAAGAGGGCGGTGGTCAAACCATATCGCATTCTTTGATAGTTGGGTTTCCAGTTGGGATCATTGAAAGGATTATCCTTTCTCTCCATATACTCTTCTATCTCATATGTTTCCACCAAAGAAAAATTCGGAGTATGGCCTGATTTTGAAACATGTATATAGCCATGCTCTCCCAATACATAATAGCCCCAATCCTCATAACTTTCGGGGACATCATTTTCCCAGTTAGTCGGACATCCCTCAAAAATAGTGCCATTGAGATATTCATAATAATAGCCAAAAGAGTTTGCAATGATATATTTCCCCGGAAATCTGTTTCTTAGATATTCTAAAAGGGATTTGCATCCTTCATACCAGCTCCTGTCAAATTCAGAATAATCATGGAGCAATGTATTGGAACAATCAGGGTCAATTGTTCTCGCATAATCATAAATAAGCCAGCTCTCCTCATTTTCAATTCTGTCTACTATATAGCCATCCCATTGATTCTCATATCTGACATTATAATTTCTTGTGGCAAACTCAATCCAGTTTTCAGGACCATTTCCATCTCCAACATCAATCTTTGGGCACATTGTGGACATATTCATAACCCAGGATTGAGGCCAGAAGGTAATATGAGCCGCAATTCTTGTCCCCTTTTTGTGGGAAGAGGCAGCCCTTACAAAACCTCTTTGAACAATCAGCTCATTGTTGTTATAATCAATATCCAGAACTTTCATTGACTCGTATTCACAAGCCAGAGTATCCCCCTTCTCAAACAATGGTTTGTTATTTTCATCAAAAAGGGCTTTCACAGGTATTCTTTTTTGTGTTTTGGTTATATCCTCACTAAGATATGAGCCAACCTGTGTTAAAAACCATTCCGCAGGAACTTTGGTCATATTTTTTATTTTATATTGATCTTTCCAGTAATCCCAATCTGTTTCCGTTATAGTAAAATTCATAAATTGTTTTTGTTTGGGATTGGCTTTCTTTATTTCTCTGATTTTTTCAATATTTTCACAATCCCAATCATCAAATCCTATGTAATCATATCTTTTAAGGTCATTAACAGATTGTTTCCACACATCGGGCCACCACATTGCGAGTCTGGGATAGCCAAAAACTTCTTCCTCTTTTCCCTCTTTTTCATTTTCTCCATTTTTGCAAGAACTGAAACTAACCATTAAAACAACAAGAAAGATAAGGAGAATTCTTTTTCCCATACATATAATAATAACCCTTTCTCTTTTCTACTTCAATATGAGACATTTGAGCTAAAAGGTTTGATAAACTTTTATTTGTGTAGAAAAATTTTTACCTTACCAAAAACTTATGTTAATCATTTGAAAGCAACAGCAGCAAAGCGCGCTGTAAAAGAATAATCTTCATTATTGACAAAAGAAAAAAATATGTCATAATTTAAAATAATTCCTAACTAAGGAGGAAATCATGGCTGATGATATGGCCAATGAAATGGAAGAAATAATAGTTGATTTTCTTCAGGAAACAGAAGAGATTCTTGAAAATTTGGATCAGGATCTTGTTACTCTTGAAGAAACGCCCTATGATACAGACCTTTTAAATAAAATTTTCAGGGGAATCCACACGGTAAAAGGGACATCCGGTTTCTTGGGATTTGAGAAAATGACAAAGGTTGCCCATAAAACAGAGGATATTTTAAATAAACTCAGAAAAGAAGAAATTAAATTAACTCCGATTTTAATGGATGTAATTTTAGAAGGGGTTGATGCAATTAAAGCTATTTTTGAAAGCATAAGAGAAACAAGGGAAGAGAATGTTGAAATAGAAGATGTCGTAAAAAAATTGGAAAAAGTGCTTCAGGAAGAAGAAGAAAAACAAAAACAGAAAGAGGAAGAAACACCACCTCCCATACCGGAAATACCTGATTTGAAAAAAGAAACTCAGGAAAAAAAGGAAGAAGAGAAAAAAGAAGAGAAGAAAGAAGAGGAAAAAAAGGCAGAAGATGATGTCCCGAAAATGTTGGGAGAAATCCTGGTTGAGAAAAATCTGGCAACTGAAAAGGATATTCTATTAGCTCAAAAAGAGCAGAAAAAACTCGGAGAGATTTTAGTTGAGAAGAATGTAATAAAAAAAGAGGAATTGGAGCAGGTTCTGAATGAGCAGAGAAAACAGAAGACAAAAGCTGTTAAATCAAAGGTAGAGGGAAAAACAATAAGGGTAGATGTAAATAGATTGGATAATCTTATGAATCTTATCGGAGAACTTGTTTTTCAGAGGAACAGATTGATAGATATTGTAAGAAAGATGTTAACAGGTCAATCCGGACACAATGATTTTGTTTTTAATGAGCAGCTTGCCTCAATTTCCGATGATCTTAATTTTATAACAAGTCAATTGCAAATGGCTGTTTTGAAGATGAGAATGATACCGGTTGGAAGAGTTTTCAATAAGTTTCCGAGAATAGTAAGAGATCTTTCAAGAAAGATGAACAAAGAGGTGGAACTTATAATTTCAGGAGAAGAAACAGAGGTGGACAAATCAGTTATAGAAGAGTTAAATGACCCACTTGTTCATATAATAAGAAATTCAATAGATCATGGGCTTGAAAGCCCCGAAGAGAGAGAAAAATTAGGGAAACCGAGAAAAGGAAAGATTTTTCTTACTGCTTCTCAGGAAGGAAGTTTTATTATTATATCCATTAAAGATGATGGAAGAGGAATGAATATAGAGGCAATAAAGAAAAAAGCCATAGAGAGGAATTTGGTTACCCCTGAAAAAGCGGAAACTCTCAGTGATAAGGAAATAATTAATTTTATATTTAGTCCCGGATTTTCAACAGCTCAAAAAGTTACAGATGTTTCAGGAAGAGGGGTTGGAATGGATGTTGTTAAAACAAATGTGAAAAAGATAAATGGTACGATAGAAGTTGAATCAACTCCGGGAGAGGGAACGGAGATGATTTTAAAACTTCCTCTCACGCTTGCTATTATTCAATCTCTACTTGTGAAAGTTAGCACCGAAAGATTTGCAATCCCCTTGGCAGTTGTTGTTGAAACAATAAGAATTAATAAAAAAGAGATAAAAACAATAGAAAGACAGGAAGTTTTAAAATTAAGGGATGAAGTTTTACCTCTTCTGAGAGTTTCAGATTTTTACGGTATTAAGAATGAGAGAGAGGAGGATAATCCTTATGTGGTTGTAGTAAAATCTGCTGAAAGAAAGATAGGTCTTATAGTGGATAGATTGTTAGGGCAGGAAGAAATTGTTATAAAACCACTTGGTGACTTCCTCAAAAACATTAAAGGAATTTCAGGAGCAACAATTATGGGAGATGGTAAAGTTACTCTTATAATGGATATAGCAACTCTCGCAGGAGAAGAGAACAAATTGCTTTGATAGAAGAATTCAGAAAAATCATAGAAAATTATTTTGATTATAAAAAAGAGGATTTTATAACCAAAATAGGGGAATTAATTAAAGATTCCGGTACACTTAAAAAAGAAATTTCCGATCTTTTACTTCTTGAGGAAACACCTCTTTATTTAAAAGAGCTTCTTCTTTTAACAATAAAGGAGAGCGGAGATACTTTTTATCTTGCCACTCTCAGTGAATTTTTAAAAAGGTGTAAGAACAAAAGATTAAAGCAAATTGCTGTACATTCCTTTTCAGGAATGAAAGATTATAAAACAGAGAAGATTTTGTTTGAGCTAAAAAAACAAGGTTATAAAGAAATAGAAAGAGATTTGAATCATGTACTCGGAATTTTATATAAGGAAAAAAATATTAGAATGCTGAGAGTACTTCTTTCAGAAAGAAAGGATAAAGTTCTTTTTATGAAAGCTGCGGATTTTTTTAAAAATAATCCTGATAAAAAAATAATTCCCTATATCATTCCTCTGATTTTAGAAAAAGAAAAAGAGATAAGGGAAGAAATCCTTTCAATTATGCTCTGCATAAATTATATTGATGAGCGCTCTTTTTCTTTTTTCACCGAAACATTAAAAAAACTTTTTTACAAAGGAGTGGAGAGAGATTATTTGAAAAAACTTATTTACACTCTTTCCTTTATCTCTAATTCGACGAAAAGGGAAAAATTAATAAGTTTTTACAAAGAACTTGAAGATACTTTTGGAGATATCTTTCAATTGTTAAAGCCTTATGCTTTTCTTCCTTTTAAGGATTCAAGGTATAGATTGTTTTATGAAAAGATGCTTTTCGAAGGAGATAAAGAGGAGCGTTTCTTAATAGTAAAAAATCTTCCGGAACAAAAAGAAGATTGGATCAATAAAATTTTAAGAGAAATGCTTTTAACAAGGAACATTGATTTAACAAAGGAAGTATTCAAAAAGCTGTTTAGAATAGGAGCGGTTGAAGAGTTTTCTGAAGAGATAGAAAAACTTCCTCCCAAGATAAAGCTTCAGTTTGTTGAAACAGCAGTGGAGATGGATGGCTCTATTCCATTTTCTTTGGTAAATTATTTTTTTGAAGAGGAAAACGAAGAAATAATAGGAAAACTTCTTGAATATTTGTTTATAAGGGGAGATAGTAAGAGCAAGGAATTTTTTGAGGGAATAATAACAAAGAACTTTAAAACTGAGCTAAAGAGAGAGGCCATTAAATATTTAACTATTTTGAGCCAGGATAAGGAAAGTTTAATAAAATTTTATAAAGAGGTTGTCTTCAAGGAAGGGGAAGAGAAAAGGGAGGAAATCTATTTTTATATAGTGAATGCACTTAAAAAAATTGTAAGAGAGGATAAAGAAGCAAAGTTAGGTTTAAAAAAAGATATTATAAATCTTTTTTTTACGATATTTGAAAAAAGTGTTAGTGAAAGGACTCTTGTGGCTATTATAAGCTCCGTACGGGAGCTTCCTTTTTGTAATGAGAAGGAATTTTATTTTGTAAAAGAGGAATTTCAGGATAAAAAAAAGCAGTTACTCGGAGTTAAAGAGGATATGAGCCCTCTTTTAAAATTTATGTCTGAAGTGGAAAAAGAGATAGAAAAACAAATAGCAATTTGCAAGAAGAAAGAAGTTGCAAGAAAAAATTTTGCCTCTGAGCTTTTGAAATTAAAGGAGCGCAAAGAGACAATTATTAATATTAGTAGACTGATAACAGAATTTCCTGATCTTCCGACTGAAAGGGAAAGAGAGTTTTTAAAAAAATATTGTCTTTCCGAAATAAAAAATCCTTTTAATAGAAGAGCCAATAAAATAGCCATGCTTGAAATTATCAATTCTCTTAAAATAAAAGAGGCAATTGGAGAGCTCTTGGATCTCTATAAGCAAAATCCGCCGGATTTGAAAAACTCCTTAAAAACAGTATTGTTAGAATTAGGTGTTCCTGAAAAGGAGTTTGAAATTAAAAAATTCCTCTGGAAAACAGAATTATAGCTAATATACTTTTGAAATATTAAGAATGGAACTTATTGTTTTAACTAAGATATGGAGATCAAGGAAAAAGGAGACTTCAAGAGAATAATAGCAGTCTAAAAAAAGTGATGTATGGAGAGGCATAACACCTCTGCCCGTTACCTGCCAAAGCCCTGTTATCCCCTGAATCACATTAAATCTGTTAAGTGCCCATGTGGGATAAAGTTTAACTTCATATGGGAGTGCTGGTCTGGGCCCTATAAATGACATTTCCCCCCTTAACACATTAAAAATCTGGGGAAGCTCATCAAGGCTTAATTTTCTAAGGATTAAACCCAGCAGGTCAAACTCTCCTCTGTTTTTTAGTTTTCTTACTTTTTTTTCAACCTCTGTTATTTCATTAGGAACAAAAGGAGTATTCTCTTCCTCAGACAATAATGTTTTTATGTAATTTAGATGAATTTCATCAACATCATTCTCCTTTGTCCCTGATAAAATTCTCATTGTTCTGTATTTGAATAGAGGAAATAATTTCAAATCTTTTCCTATTCTTAATTGCTTAAAAACTACCGGTTTGCCCAATTTAAAAACAATGGCCAGATAAACAATAGGGAAGATTAAGGCATTTAAAGGAAGAAGAAGAAAAAAAAGAAAAAAATCCATTATTTTTTTAAAAATTGAAAGATAATATTTTTTAAAATATGGATGAATCTCAAGAGATGGGATTTTATCAAGATAAAAGGAAGAAAAGTCTATTCCCAATTCTCTGTTGTAAATATTTAAAAACAATGCTTTCACCTTTCTCCCCATTATTTTGTTTTTTGTTTCAAAAATTTGAGAAAAATAGTTCTCCCACATCTCAGCTCTGGTTTTTACATTTTCCGAAGGAAAATAGCTAATAAGAAGAATTCCCTTTTTCACCTTTTTACCAATATCTTCAAAGTTTTTTAATTCTATTGGTTTTTTGCCGTATTTTTGAAATTTTCCTTTATAGAATCTTTTGTGTTTTGGCGTTAATAGTAAGTAAATATTGGTTGATTTTAGGAGAAAACTTCCTAGTAAGAGTCTGATGGTTAAAGAATAAATAAATCCATAGAAAACAAAGATCAAAATAATCAGGAGTCGGGAGGCAACAGGCCATTGAGTTTTTAACAAAAGCCACCAGATACCCCAAAAAAGAATAAAAGAGACTATGTTTATTTTTATTAATTTAATAAAGTAGATAAACCGGTTAAAATAAAGCTCTATTTCATAAAATCTTTCATACCAGAAAACAAAGGAAAAAATAGTGAATAAAAGAATCGCAATAATGGGAACAGATGGTCTGTTAGTCAATTTTAATATTATAAGATATATAAAGATGAAAAATATAAGATCACTAAAAAAAAGAATAAATTTCTTAAACTTCATCTTCTTTTAGATTTCTTAATATTTTTGCCGGGCATCCTGCAACTACTGTATAAGGAGGAACATCTTTCGTAACAACAGAGCCTGCTCCTACAATTGCCCCTTCACCGATAGTAACCCCTCCCAAAATAGTAGCACTTGAACCAATAGAAGCTCTCTTTTTTACCTTTGTTTTCAGTAGAATCCAATCTTCTTCTGTTTGTATACTTCCGTCAGGGTTCGTGGAACGGGGATAATTGTCATTTATAAAAGTTACATTATGACCTATAAAGACCTCATCTTCAATTTCAACGCCTTCACATATAAATGTATGGGATGATATTTTGCATCTTTTTCCTATTTTGGCACCTTTTTGAATTTCCACAAAAGTCCCTATTTTAGTTTCATCTCCGATCTCACATCCGTACAAATTAATAAAACCAAAGTATTTAACGCCTTCTCCCATTAAAACATTAACTATTTTTACTGTTCCCTCTTCCTTTGAAATTATCTTCATCTTTTCCTCTCAAAGGTTAATTATATTATCTTCTTAATTTTTTACCAAGACTTTTGAAAAGATAATAGAGAAAAGCGGGAAAACCCTTAAAGTATCTTTTTCCCATTCTTTTTGGCTCTTGAAAAGTTCTGTATAACCATTCAAGCCCGGTTTTTCGGAAAAATTTAGGGGCTCTCTTTTTTGTACCGGCAAAAAAATCAAAGGCTGCTCCTATTGAAGCAATAAATTTTACATTGAGCTTCTCTCTGTTTTTGTAAACCCAGATCTCCTGTTTGGGAGCAGTCATTGCTATCCAGAGAACATCAGGTTTTGCTTCATTTATTTTATTTAAGATTTTTTCATTTTCAGCTTTATCCCATTCTCCGAAGGGTGGTGAATAATATCCCTTAAAAATAATTTCCGGATGTTCCTTTTTAATTCTTTCCTCTATTTTTTTCAGTGTTTCTTCTGTGGAACCCAGGAAAAAATAGCTTATCTTTTTTTCATTTGCTATTTTGTTAAACTTTATAAAAAAATCAGGACCTGCTATTCTATTTTTAATTCTGTTTTTTCCGTAAATAAGAGCGGAAAGAATCAGTATCCCTATTCCATCAGGAAGAACTATTTCAGAATCTTCAAGAGATTTTTTATAATCAATATTGTTTTTTAGCTCTCCGAGAAGAGGAAGACTTAAGGTTGAAAGTATAATTTTTTTATCATTATTATTAATTATGTATTCTATCAATTCTTCAATAGGTCCTGAAAAAATATTAATATCTGCAATTTTTTGAACTTTTAAGTCAGTTTTCATTGTTTTCCACTAATGAAGAAAAAAGTTTTACGAACTCCTCTTCCGTTTTATCAAATGTGAAATTTTTTAAGAATCTTTCTCTTCCTTTTTCTCCCATTTTTTTTGCTAAATTTTTGTCTTTTAAAAGAACCTCTATTTTTTCTGCTAATGCCGAAGGATTTCCTTTTTCTACCAAAAATCCTGTTTCTCCATCGATAATGAT
>JAMOVU010000097.1 GCA_027067555.1 Candidatus Aminicenantota bacterium
CATCGCAAATTCTTCCAATGATTCTGAGATTATTGATATAAACTCCCCTCTATTCTCCTGTAATAATTCCACTAATACCTCTTTTAAAGTTTCTTTGAATCTTTCATCTGAAATTGTTATATCCATCTTCTCCCTCCATTTTTATTATAGCACTTTTTTACCTTTCGGCAAGGATAAAAATGGAATTTACACTTTCAAAAATTTTTGTAGTTAATGAAAAAATCTGTTTGGCTGTTTAGCTCTTTACTTTTCTATTTGATAAGCGCCTCATTTTGTTCTATTCTATTAAATGAGGAAAAAAGCTTTTATCTTTGTCTTTATTTTTTTGTTTTCATTTACTGTAAAATCGGAATATATTGTTTTAAAAAATATTATGATTTTGAATCCTCAGCAATATGGAAAAACCTGTGCTTATTATCCCCATTCCACAATAGTAATTAAAGATGATTTAATTTTTAAGATAGGATATTCGAGAAAAATTAAATATCCTGAAAAAGTCAAAGTGTTTGATTTAAAGGGTAAAATAGCTTTTCCTGGGTTGACAGATGGATTTGCTGCCATAAATAATCAGAATTATGCAAATGCTTATCTTTACTGCGGGGTTACTTCTATAATAGCTGTGGGTGGAGGAAGGAGAGGAATTTTATTTGAAAAAGCAAATCCTTCTCCAAATCTTTTTAAATTGGAGGGAATAGGGGAGAATAAAATTTCCAATAGTTCCATATTGGAAAAGCTCAGAGAATTTAGAAAAGAAAACTATAAAGTTGCTTTATTAATGTACAAACTCAATAATTCCCAATTAAAGTTTGCAATAAGAGAAGCACATAGATTGGGCCTTTCCACAATAGGAGAGCTCGGTTTTTCGAATTATTTGAAAGCTGTTGATTTTGGAATAGATGCATTTGTGCATACAACCCGATATTCTATTTTTTTAGCAGATAGTGAAATGAGAAAAAGTATTGCAAGAGAACCTTTCAGTGATGATTTGAAAAGTCCGAAGTGGAGGTATTATAAGTGGCTTACAAATCTTGATTTGGAAAAGGAAGGCGTAAGAAAAAGGATAAAATCATTTGGATTAAAAAAACCTGTTCTTATTCCGACTTTCGGACTTTTGTACCTTGATCTTCCCTCCCACAAAAATCCGTGGCTGGAGAGGCTAAGTATTTTAATAAACCCGGCGGATGTAAACAATCCGGCTGACCCTGTTTCCGGAAATCACAAATATGATAGAAAGCATCAAATTGCATATACTAAACTTTCTATAAAACAGTATGAGCTTGAGAAAATGTATTACAGAGCGGGTGTAAAGTATCTTGCAGGAAGTGGAACCGATGTCTGGGGAAGTATGCCGGGGATATTTTTACACTATGAACTTAAAGCATTTGAAAAAATAGGGCTATCTCCCTGTGAGGTGCTTGCTACAGCAACTTCCAATTTCTCCGATACCTTTGGCTGGAAGATAGGAAAGATTAAAGAGGGCTATAGAGCGGATATCCTGATTTTAAATAAAAATCCTCTTAAAGGGATTGAAAATCTGAAAGATATTTTTATGTTAATTCACAATGGGAAGATAATTAATAGAAAAAATCTTTTAAAGGTGAAAAAATGAGAAAAACGCATTATGTTTTTTTATTACTTGTTTTGTATTTGTCATCAATGGTTTTTGCTTATAATGGAAAAATTATCTCAAAAAGAGAGCTTAAAACAGAATCCCTTAGAAAGATAATGAAAAAAAATTACAAACTTTTCAGACCTTTTGCTTTTTTGAATAAAGTGAAAATTTATTCCATCACCTATTTAAGTGATGGATTAAAGGTTGAAGGATTTTTATCAATTCCGAGAGGTAAAGGCAAATTCCCGATAATAATTTACAACAGAGGAGGGAATAAGAATTTTGGGGCAATTACTGTTAAAAAATTGGTGAATATAATAGGTAGAGTCTCAAGTTGGGGTTATGTTGTTGCCGCAAGTCAGTACAGAGGAAATATGGGAGGAGAGGGGAAAGAGGAGTTTGGAGGAAAGGATGTTAATGATATTTTGAATCTGATTTCCATTGTTAAAAAGATTAAAAAGGCGGATTCAAATAAAATAGGTCTTTTCGGATGGAGTAGAGGTGGCATGATGACTTATTTAGTGCTCAAAAAAGTTGATTTTATTAAGGCTGCTGTTGTGGGAGGAGGTTTATCTGATCTTTTTATGATGATGGAAAGCAGACCTGAGATGGAAGATGTTTACATTGAGAATATCCCCGGGTACAGAGAAAATAAAGAAAAGGTCTTAAAAGAAAGATCCGCGGTTTTTTGGGCTGATAAGATATGTAAAAAAACACCGATTTTGATTTTACACGGGACTGCAGACTGGAGGGTGATTCCACAGATGAGCCTAAAATTGGCTGCTGAATTTTTGAAAGTCAAACAACCTTTCAGGCTAATACTTTTTGAAGGGGGGGATCATGCACTTTCCGAATTTGGTTCCGAGGTTTTTATTCAAACAAAACATTGGTTTAAAAGATTCTTAAAAGATGAAGTACCTTTTCCCAACCTGACACCTCACGGAAGATAATTATCTTATCCTTTCCACTACTATAACCTCTTTGATTTTGCCTATGGATTTAATAATTTTATTTAGTTGGAAAATGTCATTTACATAAAATTTTATATTAATTACAGCATTTCCCGTATTATCCGAATTTGAATTTAATTTTAAAATGTTGATTTTTTCTTCGTGAAAAACACTTGAGATTTTAAAAAGCACTCCGAAAACATCAGCGGAAATTATTTTTAGTTTGACAACAAATTTTTCATTGTAATCTTTATCCCAGTCAAGCTCAATGATTCTTGAAGGGTTAAGAACCTCCTTTTTTAATAATCTGCAGCTCTGTGAATGAACCTTTATTATATTGTCTTTTGTTAAATAGCCTATGATTGGTTCTCCCTTTATTGGGTTGCAGCATTTTCCCAAAAACACAACTTTGTTGTCAGGATATATTTTGATTCTTTCATCTGTACTTTTTGCCTTTTTTAAATTACCTATGACAGGGAGAGTGAATCCCTTTTTCCTCTTCTTCTTTTTTTCGGGGAAAAGGTCATAAAACAATTTCTCGTTTATTTTAATAGCTCCGGTTGAGATTTTTTTGTAAAAATCTTCAATGGAGGTTAATCCTTTTTCCTTGAAAAAATCCGATTCTTCAAGTCTCTTTACAAAGCTTTTCATCCCAATATTTGTTTTTTTCAAAAATATCTCAATAAGTTTTCTCCCTATTTCAACCCTTTCCTCATCTTTAATTTTATTCAGGTAGTCTCTTATGTTAACCCTTGCTTTATGACTCTTAACAAAGTGAAGCCACTCTTTTTTCGGTTTTTCCTCCGGATCTGATTCTATCTTTACATAATCCCAATCCTTTAAAACCCAGTTTGCTTTTACGACAGAGTTATTAACAAGAGCTCTTTTGAAATGATGTCCCAATTTTGTGTGAATTAAGTAAGCAAAATCAAGAACAGTAAAGTCTTTTGGAATAGTGATAAAATCCCCTTTGGGAGTTATTACTGTAATAAACTCCTGTTTAAGCTCATCTTTTAATTTATTCACGACTTCCTTGGTGGGGCCCGATTCTATTGCATCCCTTAAAAAGAGGATTGATCTCTTGATATTTTCATTATCAACCTTTCCGTCTTTATAATAATAATGTGCTGCGATTCCTTTCTCAGCTATAATGTCCATCTCCTTTGAGCGGATTTGAATTTCAAATGGTCTGCTGTTTTCTATTATTGTAAGATGAATGGCTCTGTAATTATTGGGTTTTGGGTTTGAGATAAAGTCTCTGTATCTTGTGGGTATGTGTACCCAGAATTTTTTTATTATTGTTGCTACTTCCGAACACTCCTTTTCTGTTTTGGTAATAACTCTCAGAGCAAGGAGGTCAAATATTTCATCAATTGTGACTCCCTTGTCCTTTATCTTTTTATATATGCTATAAGGCTTTTTAATTCTGCTTTTTATTTTTACTTCTATCCCATTCTCTTTCAAAACTTTTTTTACCTTTTCTTCCATTTTTTTTAATTGGTATTCAAGCTCTTCCTTCCTTTTCAGGAGCTTTTCCTCTATTTTATTGTACTCTTCGGGATAAAGGTATCTAAATGAAAGATCCTCAAGCTCTGCCTTTATTTTCCCTATTCCGAGTCTGTGGGCAAGGGGTGCGTATATTTCAAGAGTCTCCTTTGCAATTCTTTTTCTCTTTTCTTCAGAAGGGACATAAAAAAGTGTTCTCATATTGTGTAATCTGTCGGCTATTTTAACTAAAATTACCCTTGGATCTCTGACCATTCCTAAAATCATATTCCTGTAATACTCTGTTTCTCTCTCCTCCCTTGAAATATTCTCTTTGAATTTGCTGATTTTTGTTACTCCTAAAACTATTGCAAGAACAGTTTCCCCGAAATACTCTCTTATCTCTTCCTGTATTTTTTTCAATTCTTCGGGGGAATGGGCAGTATCCTCTATAACATCGTGTAAAATAGCCGCCACTATTGTTTCACTATCAAGATCCATTTCTGATAAAATACCTGCAACTGCCACAGGATGGGAAAAATAAGGCTCGCCTGAGTGTCTCACCTGACCTTTATGTCTGTTTGCTCCGTAAACAAAAGCTTTCCTTATAAGTTCGGTGTCTTTTTCGGAAAATGGAGTCGGATGTACATTAATAATATCATAATATCTAATTCTTTTATGCGCCATTGTTTTAATTATAGGAAATTAGAGGAGTTTGTCAACCGAGATTTTTTTTATTTTTCCCTCTTTTAGTTTAAAAACTTTCCCGAAATCTTTTGCAAGTTCATAGCTATGAGTCACAAGTATTGCTGTTATATTACTTTCTTTGATTTTTTCTTTTATGAAAACCATTGTTTCTTCCGCATTTTTCCAATCAAGATTTCCTGTTGGCTCATCCAAAAGCAGAATCTTGGGCTTTTTTATTAATGCTCTTGCAATTGCAACTCTCTGCTGCTCTCCACCTGAGAGCTGATAAGGTTTGTGCTCCTTTCTTTTCTCAAGTCCAAATCTCTTTAACATATCCTCCGCTTTTTCAAAGCTATCTTTTTTGTTTTTTCCACCTATTATCAAAGGGATTGCAACATTCTCAAGGGCTGTAAATTCATTTAGAAGATTGAAAAATTGAAAAATCATTCCTATTTTTTTATTTCTGTATAATGCTCTTTCTTTTAAAGATAAAGAGAAGATATCTTCCCCATCAAAGAATACTTTGCCGCTTTTTGGTTTATCCAGCCCGGCGATTATGTTTAAAAGTGTTGTTTTCCCTGAGCCTGAAGCTCCCATTACAACTACAGTATCTCCCTCTTTTACCTCTAAATTCACTCCATTTAAAACAGTAAGCTCTCCATCGGGAGATTCGTATGTTTTCACCACATCTTTAATCTCTATCATTCTTCCCTCAATGCTTCCGCAGGCTCTATTTCAGCGGCTTTTTTTGCAGGATAAATTGTCGTAAGAAAAGTTATTATAAGTGATGCTATTACTATTATAATTATATCTTCCAATTGCGGACTGAATTTAATATATCCTATGTGATAAACTTCCTCCGGAACTTTTATAAGATGAAAGGTATTAGAAAGAAAGACAATTAGAAATCCGAGAATAAGACCGAAAAATGTGCCCATTACACCTATTATGCTACCCTGAAAGAAAAATATGTTTCTTATGTTGTCGGGAGTTGCACCGAGAGAGGAGAGGATTCCTATATCCTTTACCTTTTCAATAACAAGTAAAATAAGGGTTGCTATTATATTTAAAGCGGCAACTAAAACAATCAGAGCAATTGTAAAAAACATAACGGTTTTTTCAAGCTTTAAAGCGGAAAAAAGAGGTTTGTTTAGCTCCTGCCATGTAACAATAAAGTAATTTCCTCCCAGAATATTTTCTATTTCTTTTTTTATCCTTTCAGCTTCAAAAATTTTATTGATTTTTATTCCTATGTAATTGACAGAATCACCGGCTTTGAGTATCTTCTGAAGTTTTTTTAATTCCATAAGGATTGAAACAGAGTCAAATTCATAAAGTCCGGTGTTTATTATTCCTCCGATTTTAAAATACTTTGCTTTTGGTAGTGCCCCAAAAGGGGAGAGATTAAAGGATGGGAAAAAGACTCTTACCTTATCTCCCACTCCTACTCCCAAATTATCCGCTATTTCAGAGCCTATGTATATGGTTTTCTCATCTTCCTCTCTGAATTTCCCCTCTTTTATGAATTTTGCCCAATCCCTTTTTATTAAATTATTTGGTAAACCTTTTATGATTCCTCCTGAGGTATTTGCTCCGAATTTCAGAAGCACATTTGTGTAAAGTACAGGAGTTTGGTCTTTTATTCCCTTTATTTCGGAAACTCTTTTCATTATATTCTTATAATTTTTCAAATTTTTGGAAAAACTGTTTAAAATCATCACATGATAGCTTGTTTGAAATAATTTATCCCTTACATCTCTTTGAAATCCATTGATTAAGGAAAGTGCAACTATCAAAGCTGTAACACCTATGGTTATACCTAAAACAGAGACAAATGTGATAAAGGAAACAAATCTCTGCTTTTTTTTGGAAAAAAGATATCTTGCTGCTATGTAAATTTCAAATTTCATTTTAAAAATCTCAATTATTTCTATCATATATTAATGTATTTTACAAGATTTCACATAATTTCACCGAAACTCAAGAAAGGGAGAAGATATGTGAAAGGATTGGAAACAAGGAATTTTAGGAGTTCTAAAAAACTGTCAACCTATTTTAGGACAAGACACGGGATATAAATGCTGTTCGGCCCTCTTCGCCATGGCGAATGCTCCGCCTTCAAATTTCAGAAGTCTTCTTGACAGTAAAATTAAAAAAAGCTATATTTTTAAAGGAGGTAAAGTATGCAGGTTCTTAAATACAAGGTTCTTTTGAGAAAAGAACCGGAAGGAGGATATACTGTCACGGTTCCGTCTTTGCCGGGGTGCGTTACTTATGGTGAAAACATAGAAGAAGCATTGAAAATGGCAAGAGAAGCGATAGAACTATATATAGAAAGTTTAAGAGAAAGTGGAGAGGAAATTCCTTCGGAAGAGGATACTCTTGAATATACTCTTCTTTTAAAATATGCCTAAACTGCGGGTATTAACTCCTACGGAAATTATAAAAGTATTGGAAAAGAATGGGTTTGAATTACAAAGAACAAAGGGAAGTCACAAAATATTTTATAATCCTGAAACAAAAAAAAGAGTGGTTGTTCCTTTTCATAAAAGAGATCTTCCAAAAGGAACGATAATGGAAATTTTCAAGCAAGCAGGAATTGATAGAAATAAGATAAAATGACAATTAGCGGAAAAGAACAACTAAATAAAAATATTTGAGAACAAGACAGGAAAATCCGAACAGTCCCAAGCTGAGCAGCGTTTTCCAAAGCCGACGAGACTTAAGCTGAACATCCGCTACTCTGATGCTCAGCTTCCAAGCTTCGAATAACTATGTATTGATATTATTTAAAATCTCGTTTATCATATTTTTCTTGAATGGAAAAACGGAGGAAAGATGAGATACGGTAAAAAGATTTTTTTTATTATTGTTTTTATCTTATTATTGGTAATTTCTTTGGGCTTTTTGTATTTGAAAAGTACGGCACCCGATTATAATGGTCTTTTGGTAAGCCCGTCTGTTAATAAAAAAATTAGCATAGAAAGAAATAGATTGGGTGTGCCTAAGATAGAGGCTGAGAATTTGAAAGATCTGTTTTTTGCGATAGGTTTTGTCCATGCTCAGGACAGATTGTTCCAGATGGATCTTGCAAGAAGACTTGCCGACGGAAGGCTTTCGGAAATTTTCGGGAAAATTGCATTTGAATCTGACAAAATGCACAAAGAGCTTTTGATAGAGGAATCCATGGAAAAATCATATAAATATGTAGTTGAAAGTCCTGAGATTTACTCTCTTTTAAAGAGCTATTGTGATGGGGTGAATTTTTTTATCAAGAGGGGAAGACTTCCGATTGAGTTTAAGCTTTTAAAGTATAAACCTGAGAGATATTGTGTAAAAAGTCAAGTGAAATATTTGGAAATATCAAGGAATATTTCAATATATCAAGCAGCGGAATAATTGTAATCCTCCCTGAAAAATGTCATATTTTTATAAAGAGCTCT
>JAMOVU010000098.1 GCA_027067555.1 Candidatus Aminicenantota bacterium
TTTATGAATAAAAAGGATTATACCGATTATCTTTCCGCGAATACGGGCTTTCTCGAGGAAGAGCCTGAGAATTATGAGAAGATAATGAAGGAGGTTATAATTGAATACTGATAAAAAATATTTGTATGTTGAATCCTATGTTTTTCCTTTTAAGGAAGATAGGAAACTTTTACTTTACAATACTTTGAACGGGGATATCCTTGAGTTTGAGATTAGAAATGATATTGATAAAATTATAAACGAGCTTTTAAAACCTGAGAACAATGGAGTGATTGAGGTAAAAGATGAGGAGATAAAGATTCTCGAAGAATTCATTGAAAAGCTCAGAGAGAGTTATACGGGGGATTTGATTTACGGGAAGAAAAAGCCGTTTATAATGACACCAATATTGAATCTTCAATCTGATGTTGAGAGGATGAAAGCTGACCCTTCCCGTTCGATAGGTGAGAAAGCAATGAAATATCTTAAAACAATAACATTTTACATAAACAGTGAATGCAAAAGGGATTGTGATATATGCGGGAGCGGGTTTAAACAATTTATGTTTTGTAAAAAGGGGCGAGGGGATAAGCTTGGGGTTGAGGATATAATGAAAGTTATAGGGGAAGCAGAGGGGAGCGGGCTTTTGGGAATTAATATAATAGGTGGAAACATACTTTTGTATGATGAACTTGAAGAACTTACGGAAAAGATTTCAAAATTAAAATATTTAAAACAATTTTATATAAATTACGGGAATATAATTGACTATCCGGAGAGGATAAAGGTTTTTGAGGACAGGGAGGTTTTGGTAAAAGTATTGGTTGAGCCTGATTTCAGAGGAGAAGATTTAAAGAGGGCTCTGAAACTTCTCTATAATCTCTGGATAGATTACGGAGTTGAGTTTGCGATAAGAGATGAGAGGGATTATGATGTGGTTGAAAGTATAATTAATGATTTGAAGATAGAGGATAAAAGTGAGCTTAAACCCTATTATACAGGTGAAAATATCGATTTTTTCAGGGAGAATGTTTTTACGGAAAAAGAGGATATAAAAGAGGAGAGATTGGATTTTAAGGAGATAAACGGAAGGAGGGCTTTGAATTTTAATGATTTTGGAAGATTGACAATTCTTGAGGATGGAAGCGTATATGCGAATTTGAATAATAAAAGACTCGGGAATATAAAGGATGATTCTCTTTATGAAATCATATACAGGGAGATGGATTCGGGGGCGAGCTGGCTAAAGACAAGAGATAAGGTTGAGCCGTGCAAGAGCTGTTTATACAAATACCTTTGCCCCTCTATCTCGAATTATGAATATGCGATAGGAAAATTTAATCTTTGCAGAATAAGAAAGTGAGGAGTTAATATTCGTGTGAGATATGAAGCATTTATAAACTTATGAATTAACATGAAAAAATTTCCTTTTGACAGACAGTATGATGCGGTTGATTGCGGGCCTGCATCCTTGAGAATGATATGCAAATGGTATGGAAAGGATATTCCCCTTTACATTTTAAGGGAAAGGGCGAGCATAAACAGAGAGGGGGTGTCCCTTTTAGGGATAAGTGAGGCGGCTGAGAGTGTCGGATTCAGAACAACAGGGGTAAGACTTGATTTTGAAGCATTAAGGGAGGAGGTTCCTCTTCCCGTGATAGTCCACTGGAATCAGAATCATTTTGTTGTTGTATATAAGATAAAAAAAGATACTGTTTATGTTGCGGATCCCGGATTCGGAAAGGTTAAATACACAAAAGAGGAATTCATGAGAGGATTTTCAACGGACGGAGAAACCGGAATAGCCCTCATACTCACACCAACCGAAAAGTTTTATAAAACGGAGGGGAAAAAGGAGAAAAAGAGCGAGTTTAGATTCGTTCTCTCATACCTTAAACCTTACTGGAAATACATAATTCAGCTTTTTTTGGGGATGAGTGCGGGAAGCATAATACTGTTCATAAGCCCCTTTTTAAATCAGGCACTCGTTGATGTCGGGATAAACGGGGGAAATATTAATTTTGTGTATCTGATATTTTTTGCCGAACTCATGCTTTTCATAGGAACATCTTTTACGGATATAATAAGAAGCTGGATACTT
>JAMOVU010000099.1 GCA_027067555.1 Candidatus Aminicenantota bacterium
TCGGAGATTTTCTTTTTTATCCCCGAGATTAGAACCAAGCCCGAGAAAACAGCGATTATTCATCCCCTTTCAAATCTTTCCAAAGATGATAAAGAGCTTGTTGAGATGATTGCCATTTTATTTTTTCTCTTCCCCCTATGAATCTGTATTGAAAAACTTCGGTTTTTTCAGGGGTTGAAAGAGCTATATAAACAAGACCTACGGGTTTTTCCATAGTTCCTCCGGTAGGTCCGGCTATCCCCGTAATCCCGATTCCATAGTGCGTATCCGCAAGTTTTCTTATCCCTTCCGCCATCTCTTTTGCAGTCTCTTTTGAAACAGCCCCGTATTTTTCGATTGTCTCTTTTTTCACTTTTAGTATCTCTATCTTTGCTCTGTTAGAATATGAAACAACACCCCTTTCAAAATAAGCGGAACTTCCCGATATATCCGTTATTCTGTTTGCAAGAAGCCCTCCCGTACAACTTTCGGCAACAGCTATCATCCTTTTTGATTTTAAAAGCATCTCCCCTATAACCTTTTCAAATTTATCCTTTTGAAGTGTAAAAACATGTTCTTTCAATCTATCGTAAACTCTTTTAAAAACCTCTTCCCCTTTTAAAAGAGCTTCCTCTTTGCCCTCTTTGCCCCGTGCCATAATATTAATCTCTATCTGACCGGGGATTGCGAGTATATTAACCCACGGATTTTTTAATCCGGAGATTATATCCTCTATCTTTTCTTCAACTGCGGATTCGGTAAGTCCCGCTATTCGCATGCTCCTTGTTTTATAATGGAAAGAGGAATAATTTTTAAGTTTTTCAAGAAGAAAATTTTCAACCATAGGCTTCATCTCGGAAGGGGGCCCCGGAAGAATCGCAATTTTAATGTTTTCATCTTCATACCACTGCCCGGGAGCAGTCCCCACACTGTTTTTAATTACTTCGGCTCCGTCAATCACAAAACCTTGCCTTATATTTATTTCAGGCATCTTGAGTTTTCTGAATGAAAAATGCTTTTTTATATCCGAAATTATATCTTCATGCAAAATTAACTCTTTTTTAAGAAAATTAGCGACAACCTCTCTTGTTATATCATCTTCCGTAGGTCCTAATCCTCCTGTCGTAATTATGAGTTGAACCCTTTTTGAAGCATCTTTTACAGCTTTATAAAGAGTTTCTCTACTGTCTCCGACTATTGTTTTATAATCTGTTTTTATCCCTATTTCGAGAAGTTTTTCCGTCAGATACAATGAGTTCGTATCTGTTTTATAAGGGGTTAAAAGCTCGGAGCCGATTGCGATAATTTCAGCTCTCATACAAGATAACCTCTCAACAAAAATAATACTATAGCCGCATAAACACCCGCAAGAACATCGTCAAACATAATTCCGAATCCGTTTTTGATTCTTTTATCGGCACAACTGACAGGAAAAGGTTTTATAACATCAAAAATTCTGAACAGGAAAAACCCGACTATCAGAGCCTTGGGATTAAAAACAACTTTATAATAGAAAGGAAGGAATGTTACCAATATCCCGACGACCTCGTCAATAACTATCCATCTCGGGTCTTCCACATTATATTTTTTTGAAAGATAATCGGATATCACACTTCCGATGATAAAAATAAAGACCAAAACAAACAGATACATGGGAAAAGTCAGAGTTTTAAAAACAAAAAACAGTATAATGGTCGTAAACAAAGATGCCCATGTTCCGGGAGCTATCGGAAGATAACCCGTGTAAAAAAAAGTAGCTATAATCCTATTGATTTTATCCATAATAATCTCCTTTAATAGTAAATTGATTATAGTTTAACATCGGGTTTTGGTCAAGAAGCAATAAGTTTCAACCAATCCTAAACTCTTAATATTGACAACCATTATCTTTTTTTATAATATTTTTTTAATATGAAAAAGATACTTATTATTTTTATCCTGTTTTTTTGTATACAACCTTTGATTTTATCCTCTGAAAAACCCGATATGGATATTTCCGCTGTATTCAGGGGATATTTAGTTAATGACCAACGGATATTTTGGAGCGGGCTTGAGATGACCTTCGGGGTTGAAGCCGTTATAAAAATAG
>JAMOVU010000100.1 GCA_027067555.1 Candidatus Aminicenantota bacterium
TTGGAAATTTAGAGTTAGCTGTTGCAACTGGTCTTCTTGAAACTGTGGCAAAAGTTGGTCTTTATTGGGGACATGAAAAAATTTGGCAGCGTGTTAGATGGGGAAGAAAAAGAATAGAACCTTTTAATTTATGGTTTACAGGACTTCCTCTTTCAGGTAAAACAACAATAGCAGATTTAACTTATGAGAAGTTACAAAAATTAGATATTCCTTTAGAGAGAATAGATAGTAGAGATATTAGAGAGCTCATTCCAGATATAGGGTTTAGTAGAGAAGAGAGGAATAGACATATGAAAAGAATAGGTCATTTAATACAAACTCTTCAAAAAAACTCTGTTTCAACTGTCTGTTCTTTTGTCTCTCCCTATAGAGAATCTCGTAAAATGATTAGAACCATGGTAAAAAACAATATTGTAGTATATGTTAAAGCTGATATTGAAACATGTAAAAAAAGAGATTATAAAGGTGTTTATGAAAAAGCTTTAAAAGGAGAATTAAAAAACTTTTCTGGTATAAATGATGTTTATGATGAGCCCCAACATGCAGAAATAGTTATTGATACCCAAAAAATGGCTCCAGAGGAAGCTGCAGATAAAATAGTAAAATATGTAAAAAAGCATTATATAAAGTGAGATAAAATGGAAAAAAATATTGTTTGGCACTCTCATACAATATCAAGAGAAGAGAGAGAAAAAATTAAAAATCAAAAAGGTGTTACTTTGTGGTTCACTGGACTTTCAGGAAGTGGGAAAAGTACAATTGCAAATGAAGTAGAGTATCAATTAAATAAAAAGGGATTTCATACCTATCTACTTGATGGAGATAATGTTAGGCACGGTTTAAATAATGATTTGGGGTTTAGTGAAAGTAATAGAAAAGAGAATATTAGAAGAATAAGTGAAGTTTCAAAACTTTTTGTTGATGCTGGACTTATTACTCTTACAGCTTTTATTTCTCCTTTTAGAGAAGATCGAGAAAGAGCAAAAGAAATTATAGGTGATTTCATAGAGATTTTTATTGATACCCCTTTTGAAGAGTGTTCTAAACGGGATCCAAAAGGTTTATATAAAAAAGCGATGAATGGAGAAATAAAAAATTTTACAGGTCTTGATAGTCCTTATGAAGAACCTTTATCTCCAGACATTCATATTCAAACAACTCAAAGTGATATAGAGGAGTCGGCTAACATAGTAGTTTCATATTTAAAAGAAAAAGGATTTATTAATGTATAAAAAAGATTTTGAAGTTGAAGGGCTTAATTTTGAAGTAGATGATATTTTAAAAATTGCTTTTGATGCTGGTAAAAAAATTATGGTTATTTATGAAAAAGATTTTGAAATAGAGTATAAAGATGATAAATCTCCTCTTACTCAAGCAGATAGTGCAGCTAATAAAATAATTTTTGAGGGTTTAGAAAAATATCAAAAACCAATATTGAGCGAAGAAGGAAAAGAGATTCCTTATGAAGAAAGAAAAAATTGGACTCTATTTTGGATGATTGATCCTTTAGATGGTACTAAAGAGTTTATTAAAAAAAATGGAGAATTTACTATAAATATTGCTTTAATTAATAAAAATACTCCTATCTTTGGTGTAGTATATGCTCCAGCAACAAATGAAATCTATTTTACCGATGAAAATAGTGCTTATAAAGCTAATTTAGATATTAAAGAAAAAGAATTTGAATTGAAAAATTTAAATAAACTTCCATTAGAAAAAGAAAATAATAATTTTACAATAGTAGCAAGTAAATCTCATTTAAATGATGAAACAAAAGAGTTTATAGAAAGCTTAGATACACAAGGAAAAGAAAAAGAGTTTATTAGTAAAGGAAGTAGTCTGAAACTTTGTATGGTAGCAGAAGGTAAAGCAGATGTATATCCAAGGTTAGCTCCAACAATGGAGTGGGATACCGCAGCAGCTGATGCAATAGTTAGAAAAGCTGGTAAAAAAGCTTATAAATATGAAAGTAATGATTGGATAGAATATAATAAAAATAACTTGTTAAATCCTTATTTTATAATTAACTGAAAGGAAAAAATAAGATGAAAGG
>JAMOVU010000101.1 GCA_027067555.1 Candidatus Aminicenantota bacterium
TACCGGCAACAGCCAAACCTCCCTGCTCTCCCGGATACCAGGCTAACAAAATCGCATCTGCAATATCTCTTATTCCTTCCAAAGAAATCGCACTACCTCCGCTTACAATCAAAATCAAAGGTTTTCCCCCTATCTTTTCCCTTAATTTTCTCAAATACTTTATCTGATTTTCAGGTAATTTCAAATCTTTCCTATCTCCACCTTCAGGGTTTAAAACAGCATCCCCCTGTTCTCCTTCATAAAGATAATTTATTCCCACGCAAGCTATTACAACATCTGCTCTACTACTCTCCCAAAATCCTCTGAAATGCTTTTCATCCGGATCCCCTAAAAGAAAACCCTGGCTGTATTCAACAACAGTACCTATTCCCGCTCTTTCGGTTATTCCTTCAAGGAAGGTGTACATATCAGGGGAATATCCATTATAATTTCCAACAAGGGCCTGTACATCAGAGCAAAGGGGGCCAACCAAAAGGATATCTCTTATTTTATTTAAATTTAGGGGAAGTATCCCCTTTTTATTTTCAAGAAGAACAATTGATTTAACAGCAGCTTCATAGGCAAGTTTTTTATGAGTTTTTGAGTTTACAATATTGCTACTTATTTTTGAATAGGGATTAAGTTCAGGAGGATCAAATTCTCCCAAAAGAAACCTTATTCTTAAAAGCTCAGCAAGTCTTCTGTCAACATCTTTCTCTTTTATTAACCCTTCTTTAACTGCCTCGGGAATATATTTATAAACATAACCACAATTAAGGTTAACCCCTGCCTTAACAGCCATTGCAGCAGCTTCAACAGCTGATTTTGCACTTTTATGTCTTTTGAAGATATCATCCAGTGCCCAGCAATCGGATGTTATGTAGCCTTTAAAACCCCATTTTTTTCTTAAAATATCCTGTAATAAAAACTTGCTTCCACAACATGGTTTTCCATATATTCTGTTGTAAGCACACATTATACCTGAAACTTTACCATCTTTTACTAATCTCTCAAAAGGATAAAGGAATGTCTCATAAAAATCCCTTATATCAGGAACAGCATTAAATCTATGTCTTAACACCTCAGGACCATTGTGAACGGCAAAGTGCTTACCGCAAGCGGAAACTTTAAGATATCTTTTGTCATTACCCTGCATCCCTTTTACAAAAGCAACTCCCATTTTTGCAGTTAAAAACGGATCCTCCCCATATGTTTCCTGACCTCTTCCCCAGCGGGGATCTCTAAACAAATTAACATTTGGGGACCAGAAGGTTATACCCGCATATTGTAGTCTATTCTCCTTCTTTATTGCAGCATTATACTTTGCTCTTGCTTCATCAGAGATAGCATTCCCCACTCTGTATAATAAATCCGTATCAAAAGTAGCCGCAAGGCCTATAGCCTGTGGAAAAACAGTGGCTTTTCCTGCCCTTGCAACTCCGTGAAGAGCCTCATTCCACCAGTTGTAAGCCGGAATTCCCAGTCGTTTTATCGCCGGGCTATCGTACAACATAAGGGAAGTTTTTTCTTCAAGAGTAAGTCTTGAAATCAAATCTTTTATTCTTTGTTTAACAGGAACATCAGGATTTTGAAAATCATAAATATAATTTTTCTTTTGGGTAAAAACAGATAATGATAAGAAAAGTATCAGAGATAAAATCCCAAAAGTTTTCTTCATAAAATTAATTAATCAAATTATTGAAACTTAGTCAACTAACTACTCTTCAAGAACCTTTATTATCTCTTCTTCAAGTTCAGCTATCTTAAAAGGTTTTATTAGCTTTCCCTTAAACCCGTATTTTTTAAAATTTGACATTACCGGGTCGTTTGAATATCCGCTGGATACAATTGCATAAACATTAGAGTCCATTCTTTTTATTTTTTCAATCATCTCCTTTCCCCCCATGCTACCGGGAATAGTTAAATCCATAATAATAAGGGAGTAAAATAAAAGTTGTGTATAAGAGAATAATTTTTTATTTATAAAAAATATTGATAGCGGGAGGTTGAAGGAATGATAAAAGAGATAGAATATAAAGAAATAGAAGAAATAAAAAACAGGA
>JAMOVU010000102.1 GCA_027067555.1 Candidatus Aminicenantota bacterium
AGAGATAACAGGTCTTGTAGCAAAAGAACTTTTGCCAGAAATAATTGAGACAAAAAAAAGCATAGATGAAATTATCAAGGAAAAGGGAATCAAAAGCATAAGTTCTGATGAAGATATAATGAAAATCATTCAACAAGTTTTAAAAAATAATGAAGATCAGGTAAAAAAATACAAAGAGGGGAAAACCAAATTGTTTGGATTTTTTGTAGGTCAGGTTATGAAAGCTACAAAGGGAGCAGCTGATCCCAAGAAAGTAAATACCCTATTAAAGGAGGCCATTGATGGAAACTAATTTCAAAACAGATGCAAGAATTGAAAAAGGCAAATACTCAGAAAAAACAATTAATAGGTTAAAAGAAATAGCCAGACAGGTAAGAATTGAAATTGTTAAATCCATTTATAAAGCACAATCGGGACATCCTGGCGGTTCTCTTTCAGCCACAGACCTTCTGGTTGCTTTGTTTTTTTACAAAATGCATTTCCATCCTCAGGACCTTCACTGGAAAGACAGAGATCTCTTTGTTCTTTCAAAGGGACATGGGGTTCCGGCTCTCTACAGTGTTTTTACGGAGCTGGGCATTATAAAAGAAGAAGAGCTTTCACATTTAAGACAGGTAGGAAGTATTTTACAGGGGCATCCCGATAGACTAAAGACTCCGGGAATCGAAGCTTCCACAGGCTCTCTCGGACAGGGACTTTCGATTGCCCTTGGCATGGCTCTTTCAATAAGATTAAATAAATCTAAAAGAAAAGTTTATGTTATGATGGGAGATGGTGAGATGCAGGAAGGTCAGATATGGGAGGCAATGCTAAAAGCCGGTAATGAAAAACTGGATAACTTAGTGGGAATCATAGACTATAATGGAATACAGCTGGATGGTATGGTAAAAAAGATAGATGACCTTGCACCTTTAAAAGAAAAGTGTGAGGCTTTTAAGTGGAAAACAGTTGAAATAGATGGTCACAATTTTGAGGAAATACTCTGGGCATTGGATGAATCAGATAAACATAAGGGTAAACCATTCATGATTATAGCTCACACAGTTAAAGGAAAGGGTGTCTCATTTATGGAAAACAATCCAGCCTTTCACGGAAAAGCACCCAATGAAGAGCAGTATAAACAGGCTTTAAAGGAATTGGGGGCAGAGGAATGATACAATTCTCCTCTGTTTATAAAAGCTATATAAGAGGAGAATATGCGCTTGAAGATGTCTCCTTTAAAATAAACAAAGGAGAATTTTTTTTCATTACAGGTCATAGTGGTGCAGGAAAAACCACTCTACTAAAATTAATAACAAAAGAGATTAAGCCGACAAAAGGAGCTATCTTAATTGAAGGTAAAAATATATCAGTTCTATCGGATAGTAAAATCTATAAATTCAGAAGAGAGATTGGAATAGTTTTTCAGGATTTCAGACTTCTCGAGGAAAGGACTGTTTTTGAAAATGTGGCAATTTCTCTGAAAATAAGGGGGCTACCAATAAGAAAAATTAAAAAAGAGGTTTTGGAAGCTCTGAGGTGGGTGGGAATTCACCAGAAAATCTGGAATAAGACAAAAACTCTTTCAGGGGGAGAGCAACAAAGAGTCGCAATAGCAAGAGCAATAGTAAGTAATCCCAAAATCATACTAGCTGATGAGCCCACCGGGAATCTGGATGAGGAAATTTCTTATGAGATAATGGAAATGTTCAAAAGATTGAACTCAAGAGGAGCCACAATAGTAATCGCCACCCACGATAAATTGATTCTGGAAAGATACGGGAAAAAAAATAACATATTAGTACTCCAAAAGGGAAAAATAAAACAGCTTATTAAAAGAGATGAAAGTCTTTTTGCTTAAATATATTTTACAGGATAGTATTGAGAGTTTTAAGAATCAAAAATACCTTAATATGCTTTCTCTAATAACAATAATCTTTACCTTTTTCATTATAAATATTTTTTTCTTCCTAAATTTTAATATCTCATCCTTTGTTAAAAAATTTGCATCTAATTACAAAGCAGAAATATTTCTCTATGAAACCAATGAAAAAGATTTTGATATAAACAAAATCAAAAATAATAAATTAGTAAAAGATATCAAATTTATAACAAGTGAAAATGCAAAAAAAATATTTTTGGAAAACTTTCCTTCTTTAAAGCCTACCTTAAAGGAAATAGGAGAAAATCCATTCCCACCGTCCGTAAGAATTATTTTCAAAAGTAGCAACAAAAAAGAAATAGAGAAATTTCTAAAGAATTTGAAAAATATTCCAGCTGTAAAAGAAATAAAAACAAACTTTGATCTTATTGAAAAAATATCCGGACTAAAGAAAATAATCTTTTTACTCGGACTTTTTTTTGGTTCTATCCTTCTATTTACATCATTTTTTACTATAGTTAATATAATAAAGATTGTTGCTTATTCCAGAAAAGAGGATGTTCTAATCCTTAGAATGATAGGCGCTTCCAACTTTTATATAGAAGCTCCTCTTATATTAAATGGCATCTTTCTTGGAATAATAGGAGCACTAATTTCAATTGGGCTCTTTGAAATATCCTTAAAACTCCTTCCTGTTTACTTAAAAGATTTTTATAAATACTTGAAACCAATATTTGAAACAACATCTCTCTCCTTTAAATATTACCTTTACCTTTTGCTCTCAGCTATATTTATAGGAGCTCTCTCATCTTACACATCAGTTTACAAATTCATTCACCTGGGAGAGGAATAGACAGACTTATCAAAAAGCATAAAGGATTCTCCATTCTTCCTTTTTTTTAAAAATAACTCATAATATGTCTCTTTTAAAAAAGCTTTCTTTGTAAATCCTAATTTTTCAGCCATTTTCAAAATAAAGTTCTCGTCTCCTTCAATCTCAATAAAATTCCCTATCGGAGTTTTATCAAGACAAACATGATTGGAAGAACGAGAATAGATCTTTCTAAATTTTTGATACCTGAAAAACACTTTATAACCCAGGCCCTTTAAAATTTTTATGGTATTTTCAAAATCACTAACTTTAATCTCAATTTCCTCTCTAACTTTGTATTCCGAATATTTTTTCTCAACCTTGTTTTTAAATGTCAAGATTATATTTTCACCTGTTTTTCTTAATCTCAAAAGCTTTCCCTCTTTTTTCAGTTTTAAATCTTCCACATCAAAAACAAGATTATCTTCAAAGACCCAATCCCTTATCTCATCAAAAATCTCTTTGCTTAAAATCTTCTCAAAAGGGGAAAAATCCTTTACTTCGATTTTAACTTCAATTTCCATCATTTATTGTATCGCCTTTCAAGGACTTAAAAGCTTCGAGATCTCCATCTTTTTCAATTTGAATAATTTTCCTTAAGAGCTTTTTTAGTTTTCCAAAATTTCTATTTGCATTACTCCCTTTGAAAGAATTATCTCCTACAACTCTTTTTATAATCCTTCGAGCCACTTTATCATTTTTAAAATCATTAAAAAAAACTAAAAAGATAGCCTTATCATCGGAATTCTTCAAGATTTTCTTCTCCTGAAGAACTTTTAAAAACAATAGTGACATTATTTTTACCTTAATTTCTTCAAGAACAAGAAAATCCTTCTTAAATCTATCCTTTACCGTTATTACAAAGTAATCATTTTTAACAAAAAAAGGTCCCACTCCGGAAGATAAGATTTTACCAGTGAGATAAAATAAGCGTATTGAATCAGGAGGAAAATTGTCAGAATTTACTATAACCGAGAATTTTTTCCAGCTATCTTTATCTTTAAAAAAAATAAAGGAGAATTTTTCATTAAATACTTTACTTACGAGAACAATAGGGAAAAAATGATTTTCATCCTCTAAACCTTCAAAATTTTCATTTTTCAGAAAATCATAAAAAATTGATTCGGCTTTTACAATTTTCTCATTGATGTCCTGCTCCTTTTTCAAAACTATGAACCTTCTATTTTGAGTTACAAGAATACCAACCATAATATCTTTTGAAGATAAAAAAAGGGAATTCGCCTCGCTAAAATCTCCTTCTTGGAAAGAACTTTTCAGGAGCTTAGTATAGTTTCTTTCATCTTCTGACAAATTAAATTCTTTATCTAATTTTTCCAAAAGAGCAATTACAAAATCTTTTTTATCTCTAATATTATCCACTGTATTTATCTCTTTTGCAATTTTAAGATAAATATCTAACTTTTTAATTTCTAATTCACTTTTCTCTGAAAATAGGAAATTTCCGGTTAGCACTACTAAAAACAAAGAAATAAAAAGAGATAAGAAAAACCTCTTGTCATTAAGAGAAAAACATCTCATTTTATAAACACCTTTCTTCCTCTAATCTCAAGCCTTCCATCAAAAAACAATTTAACAGCTTCCGGAAAAATCCTATGCTCTTCTCTTAAAATTCTCTCTGAAAGAGTTTCTTCAGTATCATCCTGATAAACAGGTACCACTGCCTGTAAAATTATAGGGCCATGATCCATTTTTTCATCAACAAAATGAACTGTACATCCGGAGTATCTCACTCCGTATTTCACAGCTTTTCTTTGAGCATGAAGCCCCGGAAAAGAGGGAAGGAGTGCCGGATGAATATTCATAATCCTGTTTCTAAAAGAAGATACAAATTCGGCACCTATGATTTTCATATATCCTGCAAGGATAACAAGATCAACCCCTCTTTCTTTTAAAATTCTAACAATTTCCCTATCATACTCTTCCCGTGAATTAAATTCTTTCAAATTAACAAAAATAGCTTCTATTCCGTTTTCCCTTGCAATTTCAAGACCTTTTGCCCCTTTATTATCAGAAATAACAACCACTATTTCAGCTTTTATTTCTCCTTTTTTAACCTTTTCCAAGATTGCTTTAAAATTCGACCCCCTTCCCGAAAGCAAAACTCCTATCTTACCCTTTTTCAACTCCAACCTCCTTCGCAATTTCGTCAATTATTCTGGAAAGCCTGAAAGGTTTTCCATCCGTATAATACTTTTCATAAATCTTTTTTGCAAACTCAAACTCATTTTCATAATCCACTGTTATACTTAAATTCGGATAATAAAGCTCTGATGGGACAGGAGGATAAGCACATCTAAACAATCTTTTCTCTCTTTTCATAAAAAGAGTCACATGCTCTCTGTCATCCTCTCTTACCGCCAATCTATGAGAAAGCTCTAAAGCCTTATCAGTGAAAATCTCAACAGCTCCTCCTTTAGGCATCCCTTTTTCTACAGAATAATCCACTCGATGAATTAACATATAATTAATTAATCTGTCAACAGCCTGAAAATCAACAAGCGGATTATCTGCCGTGGCTCTTATGTAAAAGGGAGATGGAAACATTTGAGCTACTTTAAAATATCTCCCCAGCACATCATACTCCGAACCTTTAACACATTCAACTCCCATTTGTTTTGCAATCTCACAAAGAGGTTCATTTTCTTCCGTGTCCGGAATAGCAAGCACAACAAATGAATTGGTGGGAACAGAAAGCCTTTCTATTATATAGTACAGCATAGGCTTACCTAAAATATTCTTTAATACCTTACCTCTCAACCGCGTAGAGCCAATTCTCGCCTGAAGTATTATCGGGATTTTCATATATTCATCCTTTCAAATCTTTTTCTCGTAAGAAAACACTATCTTCATAGCTTGACATATAAAGTCCTCTCTCAAACTCTCCGATAAAGGGTTTTATCTTCTCGCCAGCTACAAGCTTTAAAAGTATTTCCATAAAATTGACACCTGCTGCCTTTGTTAGCTGAATTCCCCCGGAAAAGCGGGGATTTATTTCGGTAAAATAAATTTCTCCTCCATCCTTTAAAAACCCCTGAATATTAGCAGGTCCTTTGATATTAAGCTCTTTTGCAATTTTTATAACACTATTTATTATTTTTTCACTATAAAAAGTTTGTCCTCTATCAGAAATACCTGCTCTAACAGTAAGCCTTTTTCTCGGAACAATACTTAAAACATCATTATTAAAATCAGAAATAAGATCAACTGTAAACTCCTGCCCTTTAATGTACTCCTGAACTATGGGCTCTTTAATTCTCTTTAAATAAAATAAAAGCTCTTCTTTATCCCTGACCTTATAACAATTTATACTTCCCCTCCCAAACCTTGGTTTAATAAAAAGCGGAAAGCTAAGATTTTTTTCTTTTAATATCTCTTCCTTTGTAAATGTCTCAGGGGTCATTAAAAAAAGTGATTTAAAGAACTCATAAGTTTTTATCTTATCATTCGATATTTCAGCTGCTTTTTTGCCGGAACATGCAATAATCACTCCTTCTTTTTCATACTCATCTATTCTCTCACCCCATAATGGTAATTCAAGATCCATTGTCGGAATTACAAGTCTTATCTTTTCTTTTTTAATAATTTTATCTATAAATGAAAAATAGTTTTTATCCTCTATAAGAGGGACAAGATAAAATTTATCCGCAAAGTGAAGAGCAGGAGATAGGGGTTCGCAATCCACAGCTATCACATTTCCCGCATAATCAAAATGATTTTTTAGCTCTACAAACCCTCTGACAAGGGCTACTTTCCTGGATGCAGCAGTTATTAAAATATTTATTTTCTCCATTTGTAATATTTTAAACCATAGACCGGAGATTGTCTATACTTGGAAATCATTAGAAATACTTCCGTTTTTCCAATAATATTCTATTGACATAGTTACTATTAAAGTGATATTATAGTCCGAAAAATTAAAATCCTTTGAAGGAGGATAAAATGAAAATTTTTGTCACATCAACGGGGGAAAACCTTGAATCAACGGTTGATCCAAAGTTTGGTAGATGTAATTATTATATAATCTATGATACTGAAAAAAAAGAATTTGAAGTAAAAGAAAACCCCTACAAAACCGGTCAATCTTCAGTGGGAATTTCAGTGGCACAGCTTGCAATTAATAACAATTGCTCTGTTGCAATTTCTGTAAACTATGGGCCGAATGCTTTCAGGGTTCTCAGTGAGGGCGGAGTTAAAACTTACAAAGCCAAGGAAGATATGAAAGTTAAAGATGCAATTGAAGCATATTTAAAAGGAGAACTTGAGGAGGTAAATAACCCCGTTTCCCATGAGCAAGCTGAAAAAATTTTCCCCCATCACCACCATCATGATGATTAAAGGAGAAAGCAATGAAAATAGCAATAGCATCTGGTAAAGGAGGAACAGGAAAAACAACATTTGCAACTCTTTTTGCCCATGCAATAAGACCATCAACCTATGTTGATGCCGATGTGGAGGAACCAAACGGACATATATTCTTAAAACCTGAAATTGAGGAGGAAAAAGATTTTTCAGAATTGGTCCCCAAAATAATAGACGAAAAATGCACATTTTGCGGAATTTGCGCGGATGAATGCCCTTACAAAGCTCTTGTAATTTTAAAACCAACAAAAAAGTGGCTATTTTTTCCTGAGTTATGCCATTCGTGCGGAATTTGTGCTTATGTATGTCCGGTAAAGGGAGCTTTAGTGGAAGTACCGAAAAAAAAGGGAGTAATAAGAAAGGGAAAAGCAGGTAATATAAAATTTATGGAGGGAATTTTAAACCTCGGTGAACCAACACCTGTTCCTTTGATATCTTCACTTCTAAGAGAAATCGATGAGAAAGATCAAAATGTGATAATCGATGCTCCTCCGGGGACATCCTGTCCTGTGGTTGAAACATTGGGATTCGCTGATTTCGTACTTTTAGTAAGTGAACCAACACCTTTCGGAATATATGATCTTTCCCTCGCAGTTGAACTAACAAGAGATTTGAAAAAGCCATTTGCAATAATAGAAAACAAATACAATCCTGATAATCATCTTCTTGAAGATTATGCAAAGAAGGAAAACATAGATATTCTTTATAGATTGCCTTTCGAAGAGGAAATCGCAAAATCTTACTCAAAGGGTGAGCTTCCTTTTGAAAGGTTTGAAGAGAGCCTTCGCCAGCTTTATGAGGAGATTAAAAGGAGGGTGAAATGAGAGCAAAAGAAATAGTCCTGATAAGCGGGAAAGGTGGAACAGGGAAAACTACAGTAACCTCCTCCTTCGTCTGGTGGATGCATAATAATAATTATAATTTTGTAATCGCTGATGCTGATGTTGATGCCGCTGACATGCATCTTTTATTAAAACCTCAAATAAAAAGAAAAGAGTATTTTACGGGAAAATCCATAGCTAAGATAAATACAGAATCCTGCATATCCTGTGATCTCTGTAAGCAATACTGCAGATTTGATGCAATAGATATTATTGACGGTAACTATGTGGTCAATCCATTCAGGTGTGATGGATGTGGGCTTTGCAAATTAGTTTGTCCGGTTGATTCAGCAATAGATATGATTCCGCAAACTGTTGGTGAATGGTATATATCTGACACAAATTCAGGTAAAATGGTTCACGCAAAGCTTTATCCGGGAGCCGAAAATTCAGGAAACCTTGTCACGATGGTGAAACATCAGGCTCACTTAATAGCAGATGAAGCAAACATACCATATATTATTGTTGACGGGCCACCGGGAATTGGTTGCCCTGTAACATCTTCTCTTTCGGGAGCAAGCTATGCTGTTGTGGTTTCAGAACCCACTTTTTCCGCAATTCATGATATGGAAAGAGCAGTTGATACAGCTTTTCACTTCAGGGTACCTGTCGGTCTTGTTTTAAATAAAGCATCTTTAAATGATAAGAATGCTCAAGCTATTAAAGAATATGCAGAGAAAAAAGGAATTCCATTTTTAGGAAGCATACCATTCTCAAAATGCATTGTGGATGCATTGGTTAACGGAAAATTTGCTCTTGAGGGTTGTCCGGAATTAACCGAAAACTTTGAGAAAATATTTAAAAAAATATTAGAGGAAGTAAAATGAGTTTAAAGGATAAAATAATAGAAAAACTAAAAACAGTTTATGACCCTGAGTTAAGGCAGGATGTTATAACCTTAAAACTGGTTCAAAATCTTCAAGCTGACGATGAAACAGGTGAAGTTTCCCTGACTTTCAGGCCCACTGCATACTTGTGCCCTATAGGAATTCAACTTGCCCTGATGATTAAGCAGGCTATATTAAAAGTTGAAGGGGTAAAAAAGGTTGATATGGAGGTTGTTGATTTTGTTTATGCCAAACAGGCAATGGAATACCTTAAACAGCTTGATGATCAAAAAGAGAAAAAAGATTAAGGAGGTCTAATAAATGAGCGAGAGAAAGTATATAGCAGTCGGAGTCGGTAAAGATGAAAAATCTATCTGGGTGGGACATTTTGGAATCTCACCTTTTTACTATATTTATGATGACAAAGGAAACTTATTGGAAAAAAGAGTAAACCCTTATTCAAAGGGACAACATCATGATGACCCCAATTTAATTGTAAACTTTTTAAATGATTGCAAAGTTTTCATAGCAAGAAGAATGGGAGAGGAATCAAGAAGAAAATTGGTAGAAAATTTAAATATAGAAACATATCTTACAAAAACAAAAGAGGTGGAAGAAGCTGTAAAAGAGTATATTGCCCAAAAGCAATAAGTTGAAAATACAGCTTGATTGTATCCCCTGCCTTTTTAATCAACTTATAAGAACAGGTAAATTTATTTATGGGAATGATATAAACAAGATAAAAGAGCTGATTGATGGTTTTGGTTATCATCTTAAAGAGATTGACTTTAATTTAACACCTCCCCATGCCGGACAAATACTTTATGATTATATTATTGAAAAATCAGGGATAGAGGACCCTTACGGAAAAATAAAAAAAGAAAGTATTAATCTTGTTAAAAACAAAAAACCTCTTATGCAAAAAATAATTGATAGTTCATCAGATAAACTCTTAACAGCAATAGAACTTTCAATTCTCGGAAATATAATAGATTTCGGAGCAACAGAGAGCTTTGATTTTGAAAAAGAGTTGGAGAATCTCAACACAGAGGACTTTAATTTAAAGGATTATAAAATATTTAAAGAAAAACTCAACAATTCCACTACAATTCTCTTTATAGGGGACAATGCTGGTGAAACAGTATTTGACACATTTCTTTTAAAAGAATTAAAAGACAGAGGGAAAAACCTTATCTATGCGGTAAGAGAATCTCCTATAATAAATGATGCAACTTATGAAGATGCAATTATGTCAGGAATCGGTGAATATGCAGAAATAGTAAAACCGGGTCATACCCTCTCTGGACTTGATATAAACTTAACAAACGACAAATTTAGGAATTTATTCTATTCCAGTGATATGATAATAAGTAAAGGACAGGGGAATTTCGAGACACTTTCCGACTGCAAAAGAGATATATTTTTTCTTTTTAGAGTGAAGTGCAAAGTTGTTTCAGAGCTTTTGAATGAGCCAATAGGTGAAGCTATTTTACATTATCACTTCCCAAATAATTAAAGCATTTGACTTTTCCTTTATTCTCAATGTTTAGTAAGGGAGGTTTTTCTGTTTGACATTTTGGCGTTGCAAGTTCGCATCTATTGTAAAAAACACATCCTTGTAATTCATCCCTTGAGAGAGGCAAAAAACCCTTAATGTAGGTAATTTTGCCTTTTTCCTTCCAGAGCTCCGGATCAGAGTTTAGTAATGAACTTGTGTAAGGATGTAATGGATTCTCCAAAATATTACTGTTTTCCTCAATCAGTTCTCCCCCATAAAGTACAATTACATTTGAATAATTCAAAAATTTCAAAAGAGGCAGGTTGTGAGTAATAAGAATAACCGATAAATTTTCAGAATTAACGAGAGCCTCAATAAGTTCAATTAAATCTTTCTGAAGTTTTTCATCAAGAGCTGTGGTAATTTCATCTGCTATTAAAACTTCACTTTTAATAAGAAGAGCCCTCGCTATTGAAACTCTCTGAAGCATACCCCCGGAAAGTTCAAAAGGATATAGAGACAAAATTTTTTTTGGCTCATTAAAGCCCAATCTTTTTAGAATATTTATTACTTTAGTATTTTCATATTCTATACCTTTTGATTTCAAATATTCTTTCAATTGAAACTTGATCTTATATGTGGGATCAAAAGAGATAAAAGGATCCTGATTAAGATAATACACTTTCTTTCCTCTAAATTCCAGAAGACTATCTTTATCCATCTCAAAAACAGATTTCCCTTTGTATAAAATATCCCCTTTTGTTTTTTCAAATCCCTCAGGAAAGAAATTTAAAATAGCCCTTGCTAAAAGAGTCTTCCCCGATCCAGACTCTCCTATAAGTGCGACAATCTCTTTTTCTCTTAATTTGAAAGAAATATCCTCTAAAAACAGTTTATTACCTTTACTGACAGAGAAATTTCTTATATAAATAAGCTCTTTTTCTATTTTTTACTTACCCTCTAACTTAAATGTGGAAAGTCCCGCAAAAACAGCTCCGAATCCTAATTCCTCTTCAATTCTTAAAAGCTGATTATATTTTGCAATTCTCTCGGATCTGCTCAAAGAACCAGTTTTAATCATGCCGGTACCCATTGCAACTGTAAAATCCGCAATAAAGGTATCCTCTGTTTCACCTGATCTGTGGGAGACAACAGAACTATAACCCTTTTTTCTTGCATACTCAATTACATCAATAGTTTCAGTAACTGTTCCTATTTGATTAAGTTTAATAAGAATAGAATTACCGATTCCCTCCTCAACTCCCCTCTTTAATCTTGAAAGATTTGTAACAAAAATATCATCACCTACGAGTTGGATCTTACTTCCGAGTGCTGAGGTTATAATTTTCCATCCTTCCCAATCATCCTCAGCAAGGCCATCTTCTATTGAAATTATAGGATAAGTATTTACCCATTTTTCATAAATTTTTACCAATTGCTCTGCACTCATCTCCTCTTTTGTAGACCATTTGAAAATATACTTTCCATTTTCAAAAAATTCGGATGAGGCTGGATCAAGGGCAATATAAGCATCCTCTCCCGGCTTATAGCCAGCTTTCTCAATTGCTTCCACAATAAGCTCAAGTGCTTCTTCATTTGATTTTAAATTAGGAGCAAAACCACCTTCATCCCCTACAGCAGTACTATATCCTTTCCCCTTTAAAATTGACTTTAATGTATGAAAAACCTCTGAGCCCATTCTTAAAGCATCCGCAAAAGTCTCTGCACCAGCCGGAACAAGCATAAACTCCTGCAAATCAACACTATTATCAGCATGTGCACCACCGTTTATAATGTTCATCATAGGGGTGGGCAAAAGATTTGCATTAACTCCTCCCAAATACCTGTAAAGCGGCATTCCTAAAAAATTAGCAGCAGCTCTTGCAACCGCCATTGAAACTCCCAGAATTGCATTAGCGCCGAGCTTCTCTTTGTTTTCTGTACCATCTATTTCAAGCATTAAAAAGTCAATCTCTCTTTGATCAAAGGCGGATTCACCTATAAGTTCTTCTGCTATTATTTCATTAACATTTTCAACAGCCTTAAGTACCCCTTTTCCTTTGTATCTATCTTTATCACCATCTCTTAGTTCCAATGCCTCATGAATACCTGTTGAAGCACCGGAAGGTACAGCAGCTCTTCCAATCGTGCCATCTTCAAGAACCACTTCAACTTCAACAGTGGGATTTCCTCTTGAATCCAAAATTTCTCTACCAAAAATATCTACTATTTCCATGTTTTCCTCCTTTCCTAAAAAATATTAAATTTAAGCTTCTTCGTTCTCTTCTTCGGATATTTTTGCTGATTTAATCTTCTCTTTTAATTGATTTATTTTTTCCTCTAATCTTGAAAGCTCTTTTTTCGCTTCTTCGACCTTATCTCCAACAAACTCCCTCGCTTCACCATATTTCTCACCGAGAAGTTCTCTTGTCTCTCTTCCTGACATGGGGGCAAAAAGTAAAGCCAACCCAGCACCTATAAGAGCTCCTGTTAAAAATGAAAAAGTAATTTCAAATAATCCGCTTCCTCCATTTCTTTCAGCCATCTTACACCTCCTTCTTATTTTTATGCTTTTTTCTTTTTGAAACAAAATCCCAACCAAATTTAAGAGCCGGGAAAAAGCTCATAACCCCCAAAGATGGGGCCAATATTTTTTTGTTAACTGTATTTAAAGCCTTTGATGCACTGTTCAATGTTTTTAATAAGCTTAAAATTATCTCATCTATCTCATCAAGCTCTTTGTTTAATTTATCTATAGTAGTATCAATTTTCTCAAGGGTATCCCTTGCATCCTTTACTGTCTCTTCAAGCTCCTTTGAAGTTCTTGTCAAAGAATAAATAAGAGGAAGCAAAGAAGCTATCAAAACCACAAAAGCAATCCCCACAACTATAATCATTATTTCACTTATTCCAATCTTCATAGCAAATAAATATTAATCCTTTTTATACACAATGTCAAGATTTCCTTATTCATCAAAAAGAATTTTAAAAAAACTAACCTGTTTGCCTGATCATTTTCCTGTTTCTTCAATATAAATCAAGAATCATTGATATCCAGCTGCACATCTCTCCTCCGTGTTAAATGTTCAGCTTTTTTTCTTTTTTGTATTTTTTTTAACAATGATATAATATATAATTAGAAATGAGGGTATTTTTGGCATTTGATATTAGTGATGAAGTAAAAGAGAATGCGGTAAACTCTATTAAAAAGCTGAAGAGAGCGGGTGGTAATGTAAGGTGGGTTAAACCTGAGAATATGCACTTTACTATAAAATTTTTCGGAGAAATCACAGAAGATGAAGTCGAAAATATTGATAATGTAATAAAAACCCATTTAGGAGCCTTTAATAAATTTAAGATAAAGGTAAGTGGGATTAATACATTTCCCCCACTACCCAAAAATCCGAGAGTTGTTTGGGCAGGAATTGAGGATTTTGAAGAGTTAGAAAAGATTCATAAAACCCTTAGACCCGCTTTCCAAAAAATAGGTTTTCCTGAAGAGTACAGAGAATTTAAACCTCACTTAACCCTTGGAAGAGTAAAAAACACCAGTGGGATAAGTGGTTTAAAAAAGGCTATTGAAAAAAATCAGAATGAATTTTTCGGGGAACTTGAAGTTAATGCTCTTGTCCTGTACAAAAGTAAATTAACACCTCAGGGGCCTATTTATACTGCAATACATAAATACAATTTGGAGAGATAGATGAACTTTTATGTTTTCTTACTTATAGCATATCTGTCAGGTTCCATTCCTTTTGCTTTTATAATTTATTATCTAAGAACCGGTGAGGATATAAGAAAAAAGGGAAGCGGAAATCCGGGAGGAAGCAATGTAATGAGAGAAGCCGGATTGGTTTACGGAATAATTACCGCCATTCTTGATATTTCAAAAGCATTTGTCCCTGTTATAATAGCAAAACACTATTTTGGTATTTCAAACCACCTTTTCTTTATCTGGCTTGCAGCCGTTCTGGGGCATATGTTTTCAATTTTTCTATTGTTTAAAGGAGGTAAAGGAGTCGCAACAACAGTCGGAGGGATTATGGCAATTGACTGGAGGATTTTACTTGTCTTTATCTCTGTTTTTTTAGTGGTAATACTAATCTCAAAAATTGCATCCATCTCCTCTCTAACAGCTTCTCTATCTCTAATAATCTCTCACCTCTATTTTTATAAAACAAACTATATTATTCCAGTGCTTATAATCGTAACACTAATTTTTATAAAACACAGAGGAAATATTAAAAGATTGGTGAGAGGAGAAGAGAGGAGGTTGTTTAGAAAATGAAAATTAGCGTTATAGGTGCAGGTTCATGGGGAACATCTTTTGCAAATTACCTCGCCTCTGCTAAAAGATTAAGGGTAAAAATATGGGCCCTTGAAAGCGAGGTGGCAGAGGATATAAACAAGAATAGGATTAACAGCACTTATCTTCCGGAGATAAAACTTTCGGAAAACCTTCAGGCAACAACAAATCTTGAAGATGCTGTGAAAAACGCGGAAATTCTTATCCTTGCTATCCCTTCAAAATTTTGCCCCAATATGTATAAAAAAATAGCTCCTTATTTAAAGAGTCAATATATAGTTTCTCTAACGAAGGGACTTGACGAAATAAACATAAACTTTCTTTCTAATCTGATGAAAGAAATTTTCCCGAAACCTGCTTCTGAAAATATATCAATAATTTCCGGACCAAGCTTTGCGAAAGAATTAGCTCAAAAATTCCCAACTGCTGTGGTTGTTGCTTCACAAAAAGAGAAAATTGCGAAAGAGATTCAGGAAAAATTCTCTTCCGAAATTCTAAGATTATATGTAACTGATGATGTGCATGGGGTTGAGTTGGGAGGTGCTCTAAAAAATGTAATAGCAATAGCCTCAGGGATAGCAGCCGGAATGGGTTTTGGCTACAATTCAATTGCCTCCCTTATCACCAGAGGAAATATTGAAATTATCAGGTTAGGTATAAAACTGGGAGCAAAAGAACAAACATTTTTAGGACTCTCCGGAATCGGGGATCTCATGTTAACATGCTTTGGTCCGCTTTCAAGAAATAGAACATTTGGATTTAGAGTAGGAAAAGGTGAAAAGATAGAGGATATTTTAAAAGATTCAAAATTTGTAGTGGAGGGGTTAACAACCGTCAAAACAGCTTTAAAACTTGCTTCAAAAGTTGATGTTGAAATGCCTATAACGGAAAGTGTTTATAAAGTCATATATGATAATATCCCGGTAAAAGAAGCGTTAAAAAGATTAATGAGCAGGACACTTAAAAAAGAATGGAATATAAAATAATAATATCAGATTCAAAAAATACAAAGGAGTATCCATTAACTAAAAATCTCTATAGATTAGGAAGAGCATCTTTAAATGACATAATTTTAAAAGATGATACACTTACGGTTTCAAGGTTCCACTGTGAGCTTGAAAGAGATAAAGAAGGGGGCTACTTTTTAAGAGATCTCGGAAGTAAAAACGGGACTTTTATTAATGGAATCATAACAGAAAAAAAACATCTTGAAAATGGAGACATAATAATTATAGGGCCCTATGAACTAAAATATATTTCAAAAGAAGAGAGTTTAAAAAAAGAGGAAGACAAAAAACTTGCCTCATTTACAATTGTCAAAGATATTAAAGAGTTAGAAAACTATTGGGAAAAACCAAAAGCAAAACAATCAGTTTTGCAAACCTTAATTCAATATGCAAAAAAATTATTGGAATGCACAAGTTTACCCTCAATCTTAGATATAACCTCTGATTTTATTCTCGATCACCTGAAACCCGACAGAGTATTCATATTTTTAAAAGAGAATGGAGACATTGAGTTAAAACATAAAAAGGGACTTACAAACCTTGAAGAAGATAGTGTGAGTAGCTCAATTCTGGATAAAGCAGTTAAGGATCAGGTGTCAATTTTATCAATAGATACCACCAGTGATGATAGGTTTTCAAGTTCTGAGAGCATCTTGGTTCTGGGGATAAAATCAGCTATTGCTGTCCCTATGTTTCATGAAAAAAATATTTTCGGTGTAATCTATATGGACAGAATAATAAATAGAAGATCTTTCAATGAAGAAGAGCTTGATTTTAGCTCTGTAATTGCAAACTATATGTCATCAGCCATCCAGCAATTTCATTTAAGAAAAAAATTGGAAGAGGAAAAATCATTAAGGTTAAGGCTTCAGAGATACCACTCACCAGCGGTTGTTAACAAAATTCTGGAAAGTGAGAAATTGGAAGATCTCTTTAAATTTACCAAAGGTTATGCTGCAGTTATGTTCCTGGATATTGTAAAGTTCACCTCTTTAACAGAAAGCCTTGATCCTTTTGAAGTGGGAAAACTTTTAAACACATTCTTTGGAGAAATAACGGATATTATTTTTAAATATGAAGGTACTCTTGATAAATACATAGGAGATGCGATAATGGCAGTATTTGGAATTCCCTTTAAAATAAAGGATCCTGAGAAAAAAAGTGTTGATGCGGCTCTTGAAATATTAGATAAAGTTAAGGAATTAAACAAAAAGGGCGTGCTGCCAAACATAAAGGTTAGAATTGGTATCAATGCGGGCCCGGTAATTTCAGGTAATTTTGGTTCAATGAGAAGAGTTGATTTTAGCTCTGTCGGAGTTACAGTAAATATAGCTTCCAGATTGGAGGAGTTTATTGCAAAAGAGAATGAAATTGTGGTAAGCTCTACAATCCATGATAAAACAAAAAACAAATTTAAGTTTGAATCTTTGGGAGAAAAAAAATTGAAGGGACTTTCAAAAAAAATAAAAGTATTCAAAGTCAAAGGAGGAGTAAAATGAAAAAAAATATCCTGCTTATTTTTATAATAATACCATTTATTCTTTCTGTCATTGCATGCGGAGGGCATAAAGTCAAAATTAATCCAACTATAAAAAAATACAATGAAGCAACTCTGTACTTAAACAATGGAAATATGGAGAGAGCTGAAATCCTTTTAAAACAGGTGATTAAAAAAGATCCAAATTTTTATCTTGCTTATCATAGCCTCGGTGTAATTGAGCTTTACAAAAGAAATTTTAAAAAGGCATCACAATTGTTTGAAAAAGCATTAAAAATAAATCCCTCTTATGCTGAATCATATAATTATCTTGGAATTGCATATAAAGAGATGGGAATGAATAATAAAGCCGAGATGATGTTCAAAAAAGTTATTGATAATCCTGATTATCCCACCAGAGAAAACGGATACTATAATCTGGCTTTAATAAAGTTCACTGAGAAAAAATATGAGGAAGCTCTTGAATATATAACTCACGGTCTTAAAATTAATCCTTCCTTTGCACTGGGATACAATCTAAGAGGCCAGATCTACTCCATACTTAATCAGAACGAAAAAGCAAGGAAAGATTACTTAAAAGCAATAAAAATTATGCCTGAAAATCCCCTTTTTAACTTTAATTTAGGGTTATTCTTGTATAAGAAAGATAAAGATTTAACAACCGCTATAACTTTTTTTGAGAAAGCGATGGCTCTTTCAAGAGATAAAGAACTTATTAATCTTTGCAGAAAATACTTAAAGGAGATTGATCAACTTAAAAATGAAAGAAAAAAGCAAAAGTAAAAAAAGAAAGATTATTAACCTCATTTTAATTGCATTAGGTGTTGCAATAGCCTCCTCCTTAGGTGTGCTTTTCGGAGTATTTTTATCATATCAAAAAGGGCTTCCAAAGATTAAAAATCTTGAAGATATAAAACCCTCTGTCGTCTCAGAAGTGTATTCAGATGATGGCAGGGTAATCGGAAGATATTTTTTAGAAAAGAGAATCATACTGTCTTCAAAAGAGATTCCGGATGTGGTAAAAAATGCTTTTATTGCTGTTGAAGATTCCCGTTTCTACAAACACTGGGGTGTGGATTTTTATAGAATTATGGGAGCAATAATAAGAAACTTAAAGCATAAAAGAATAGTACAGGGAGCAAGTACAATCACAATGCAGCTTGCAAGAAGTCTCTTTCTCACCCAGGAAAGAACCCTAAGAAGAAAAATTCAGGAAACACTGTTAGCTCTACAAATAGAAAGGCAGTATACAAAAGAGCAAATTCTTACCTACTATTTAAATCAAATCTATCTGGGATATGGAAACTATGGAGTTGAAGCTGCGGCAGAATTTTATTTTGGAAAAAGAGCCAAAGATCTGAGTATAGACGAAGCGGCTTTACTTGCAGGGATAAACAGTTCTGTTGGAAGATACTCCCCCATTACACACCCTGACAGAGCAATTAAAAGAAGAAATTTTGCGATAAAAAGAATGTTTGAAGAAGGCTTTATCTCAAAAAAGGAGTATGAAGAAAATATAAAAAAACCACTCCATATAGTTAAAAAGGATCCTTACAAAACAAATGATTACATAGCATATTTCCTTGAAGAGGTTAGAAAATACATTAGTAAACACTATGGAAACAAAGTGCTTTATCAAAGTGGCCTTAAAGTCTATACCACCGTCAACATTGAGTATCAAAAGATAGCATATAAAGCTGTTCAAAATGGGTTAAGAGCTCATGATAAAAGAAAAGGATGGCGTTATGACAAAGAAAATATAATAGCAGAAGGGAAAGACATTGAAACATTCAGCTTAAAAGAGTGGAAAATTCCTCCAAAAAAAGATTGGATAACAAAGGGAGTTGTTTTAAGTGTTACAAGAAAAAAAGCTAAAATAAAAGTGGGAGATTATACAGCTATTTTAGCCCTTAAAGATGCCCTGTGGACAAAAAAGAAAAGCTTAAGAGCTTTAATAAAGAAGGGAGATATCATAGAAGTTAAAATTTTAAATATAAATGAAGACAAAAAGGAGTTAACTGTTTCCCTTGAGCAGGAACCACTTACAGAAGGAGCTCTTCTCGCAATTGATCCTCATACAGGTGAAATAAAAGCAATGATAGGAGGATACTCATTTAGAAGAAGCGAATTTAACAATGCAATTCAGGCAAGAAGGCAACCGGGTTCAACTATAAAACCCATTATTTATTCAGCAGCTCTTTCAAATGGCTATACTCCCGCCTCCACCTTTATAGATGAACCTGTTACTTTCAACAACAAATGGACAGGTTTTCAGGATTGGAGTCCTCTAAATTTTGATGAGCAGTACAGAGGACTTTGCACACTAAGGAGAGGAATTGAAGAATCAAGAAATGTTATAACTGCAAAATTGCTCGAAGCTATAACTCCCGAACTCGCGATAAAATACGCAAGAAGATTCGGTATAACATCTCAACTGCAACCATATCTTTCTCTTTCATTGGGAACACTTGAAGTATCGCTTCTTGAAATGACATCAGCTTTCTCTGTTTTCCCGAATAATGGAATAAGGATAAAACCTTATTTTATAAAAAAAATAATTGACATGAATGGAAACATCCTTTATGAAAACAAAATGGAAGTTAATGAAGTTATCTCCCCTCAAGTTGCTTACCAGATGTGCTCACTCCTTCACGGAGTTGTTTTAAGGGGCACCGCAAGAAAAGCAAGGGTATTGAATAGAACTCTCGGAGGTAAAACCGGTACTACGGATGATTTCACAGATGCATGGTTTATAGGCTTTTCACCCTCTTTGACAGCGGGTGTTTGGGTTGGATACAGCATAAAAAAAAGCCTTGGATATTATGAAACAGGAGCAAGAGCAGCCCTTCCCATCTGGATGGAATTTATGGGGAAAGTTTTAAAAAACAAACCAGATGAAAAATTTCCTGTCCCACCAAATATAAATTTTGTAAAGATTGATTACATGACCGGGCTCTTAGCCACCCCTATTTGCAAATATGTTATTGACGAAGCCTTTATAGCAGGTACAGAGCCTCAAAGATTCTGCACTGAAGAGGATCATTTAATGGTAAATGATTATTACACCCACGGAGCCTCTTCACATGAAGAGTAATAAAGAGCTCACAGATCTTTTACAATGCATATCCGCAATTAATAAATCATTAAATATTGAAAGTGTGTTATTCAACACAATCTCTCATATTCAAAAAACAATAGGTGTTGAAGCAGTCTCCATCTGGGAGTATGATGAAAAGAAAAATGAACTTTTTTTCAGGGTTTTAAAGGGAGAGAAAACCGAAAAAATAGTCAACTTACGATTAAAGGAAGGTGTTGGGATAGCAGGAAAAACGTTTCAGGATAGAAAGTTTAAAATAATAAATAATATTGAAAAAAACAAAGATTGGAATAAAAGTTTTGATAAGATTTCAGGATTTACTACAAAGAATATGATGGTAGGACCTCTTGCAATAGAAAATAAAGTTATTGGAGTTATTCAAATTATGAATAAAATAAGCGGAAATTTTACAAAAGATGACCTTGAATATTTAAAAATTATCTCATCGCCAATTTCCATAGCCCTTGAAAATGCAAAGCTCTATGAAAAAAGTAAAAGACTTTTATTTGAAATCTCCCTCTCCTTATCACTTGCAATTGAAAAGAGAGACCCATATACAGGAGGTCATACAAAAAGAGTTCTGGATTACTCACTTTTAATCGCAGAAGGTTTGAATTTTTCAGCAAAAAGAATTGATAAATTAAAAATATCGGCAATTTTACACGATATAGGTAAAATAGGAATTCCTGATTCAATATTAAATAAAAAAGGTCCTTTAACCAATAAAGAAAAAGAATTAATGAACAAACACCCTGAAATCGGAGCAGAAATTGTCTCTCACATAGAAGAAATGGATGATGTTATAGGAGGGATAAAATATCACCATGAAAATTATGATGGTTCAGGCTATCCTTTTGGATTAAAGGGTAAAGAAATACCACTATTTGCCCGTATAATCGCTATTGCTGACACTTTTGATGCAATTACCACTGAAAGGCCTTATAAGAAAGCTCTTTCAAAGGATTATGCAATAGAGGAGTTGGTAAAAAATAAAAACCACCAATTTGATCCAGAATTAATTGATATATTTGTAAAAAAATTTAAAGATCACCCATAATTAAAAGCTAACAAATAAAAAATTAATTCGTATTTTACTATCTGAGGAGGATTAATGACAAAGGTTAATATTGTCTTTCTTCTACTTACAAGTCTATTCCTTTTATTTTTCTTTATAAGCTCAATTTTTGAAAGAGAGAAAAGAGCTGCTATTGTATCCTCCCTTTTCCTTGGAATAAATATCATTTTTTGGTTCGCTTTAATAGAATACAATCATTTAAAAACAATACTCTATTTAAATAAAATACTGATAATAGGATTTGTAGCATTCATATTTTTATCACTAATAAAATTTTTCCCCGAAAAAGAAAAAGAGGATTTAGACAATGTCGAACTTTTTGATGAAAGGGATCACATGTTTTCCAGAAACAATCTTCAATATTACCCGGAGATTATGGGAAAATATTATAAAGATAACCCAGATAAAAAAAAGATAGACGAAAAGATACACAAACTTCCTGAGCTTGGAGAGGAGGGAGCAAAATATTATGATCTTTACCATTCAAAAATTGCAGATGCAAGCTTTAGAATCCTTGATAGAACCACATTTTTGGTAGAAGGAGAACATTCCAAAATTCAGAAGAAGACAGAACCAGAAAAAGTCACGGAAACTATAAAATTCATTGCTAAATATTATGGAGCCGTCGATGTTGGAATTACAAAATTAAAACCGTATCATTATTATTCCTATCATGGAAGAAGAGCTGAAAATTGGGGAGAAAAAATAATACAAAGGCACAAATATGCAATAGTAATAATTGTAAAAATGGATTATGACATGATAAAAAAGGCTCCTACCCTTCCTGTAATCTTGGAATCCTCACGCCAATATGTCGAAGCAGCAAAGATTGCTCATATAATAGCAGAATACATAAGAGTATTGGGCTATGATGCAAGGTCCCATGTTGACGGAAATTATGAAATAATTGCTGCCCCACTCGCAAGAGACGCAGGGCTTGGAGAAATAGGGAGATTGGGAATATTAATCCATCCAGATTACGGGCCCCGGGTCAGGATTTCTGCTGTTACAACAAATCTTAAATTGATAGAAAGCCCAAAAAAAGATTTCAACTACATTCAAGAATTTTGTAAATTCTGCAAAAAATGTGCATACAATTGCCCGACAAAATCCATAAGTCTTGATGATAGACCACCTATAATCAGGGGATTTCGACATTGGAGCATTAAAATGGAGAGCTGCTATGCTTTCTGGAAAAAAATAGGAACAGACTGTGCTTTTTGTATAAGATCCTGTCCCTTCACAAAAAAGAATACTTTATTGCACAAATTAGTGAGATTTTACATATCAAGAAACACGATAAATCAAAGAATTGCACTATTTTTTGATGATATCTTTTACGGTAGAAATTATAAAATTGAAAGCAATAACTCTTCCTCTTTTTCAATATTAAAAAAATTCTAATTGTAAATTAATTTTCATATTGTAAAAGAATTTTTACTATGCTATAATAAAATCATGGAGAAAAGAGATTATAGTAAGATTGTTAGGGAATTAAAGGATAAGGGTTACACTCTTTCAATGGCAAGAATAGCTATTTTAAGATATGTGATGAAAGAGAACGCCCATTACACAGCTGAAGAGATTTACAAAAACCTAAAAGAGGAATATCCCACACTTTCTATAGCAACTGTGTATAATACTTTAAAACTATTATCAAAGGAAGGATACTTGCAGCAAATAATGATTGATCCAAATAAGGTAATCTATGATTCCACCCTTGGAATTCATCCTCACTTTTATTGCAAAGTGTGCGGAAAAATCGAAGATATTAATTCTGACATTAAGATTCAATTAAACAAAGAAATTAACGGTAATCGTGTGGAAGAAGCCCACATATATGTATATGGAGTATGTAAGGATTGCCTTAAAAAACAAAAATCAAAAAGAGAATCCTTGTCCTTAAATTAAAATTTAAAATTATTAAATTTTCAAAATTTATTTAAAGAGACATCTAAAGTGTTTTAGCAATTAATTTCAAAATTGCATTAGTAATTTCTTATCTTCCTATTTAGATAAAAAGCTCTCTCAAATCCCCAAACTCTTTTTTCCCATATCCTGCTTTATTAAGCACATCAATATAATGGGTAATCTTATCAAGGACTTTTTCGGAAGCACCGTATTCAAAGTGAACTCTCGAAAGAAAGAGCTTCACTTCATCCGGAATAACTCCCATTATATCATAACTGATGTTTGCCGACTCTTCGGGATTTTTATTTATCCAATCAATAGCCTTCTCTGTTTCTTCGAGAAATATTTGAGCTATTTCAGGGTATTCTTTTAATATTTCACCTTTAAAAAGCACACCGGCATTGGGTAAATTCCCTTTCTCAGGAAATAGTTTTTCCCAGATATCTCTGTAAGCAATTGATTCAACAATTTCTCCTTTCCCTTCAAAAATAGCAAAGCTTGCTTCAGGCTCTCTCAATAGAGCTGTATCTATTTCTCCGCTAATAAGCATATTCTTTATCTCCCCCGGCCTTCCGAAAGGCTCTCCGAACACAAATTTAAAATCATCCACATTTTCTCCCAATTCTTTCATTAAAAAGGATGTCACAGCATAGGGAGGAGCTGCTTTAACCAGAGGTAGATATATTTTATGTCCCTTTAAATCAGAAAAGCTTTTCGCATGATAACCTTTTGTCAGAATAAAAAAATTATCCCAGACAGCAACTGCCTTCATCTTAATATCAAGGCCCTTTTGATAAATCTTTGCAACTGCAGCAACAGCAGAAAAACTTATATCAGCTTTACCACTCAAAATCCATCCGAGATGTTTCTCAGTTTTATCCCAGATTTTAAGCTCTTCAAGCTTTATTTTATCCATAAGTCTTTTAGATTGTAAAAGCCTCATTATTATGGGATAAACAACAGGTGTTGCTGATTGAATTGTCAATGGTATTCTTCCGCTGTATCTCTTTTTGCTCTTTTTATCCGCTCTTTTTTTATAAAAATACACATGATGCTCAATCGGACTAACCTTATCAACATAAGTTTCAAAACCGAGAGGCTCTATCATATTAATCAAAGGTGTGGGTTTAAAATACTGAATAATTTTAAAACCATCCCCCTCGGGAGTCTCATTTGCCTTTTTAAGAATAGCAGTAAAGGGATCCTCATCCCAACCTCTGACATCTATCTCATCAAATTCATCTTTTCTCTCAATCCAGTTTTCATCTGATTTTTTAGGCGCTCTTTTTATGTAAAGTTTAAACTCATCATCCTTTACTTCTTCAAGATAAAAAGAATCTCCTGATTCTTTTAACATATTTACAAGAGGAGTTGGATTGAAAGAATTAATTATAAGCAATACCTGATTCTCTTCAAGTCTCTTTATTGATGATAAAACTTCTGGCAGAAAGAAATCATCCCTTTCTCTAACATCCAGAAGTACTATTTGTTTTGCTTTATCAATCCATTCCGGCTTCCCTATTTTTTCCACTTCAGGCTCAAGCATATTTTCTTTAATGCAATTGGGAGCTTTTTCTAAAAGTTCATCCTCTTTTCCGATAAACCTGTTTACATTGTGCAAAAGTTCACAAATAGAAAAATTACCGAGCTTTGCAACATCTGAGAATGTTGCCCACTGCCCTATTATCCTGAATATCATAGGATTCTTAAGTTTCTTAAACTTTGGGGAAAGAGTAACCAAAAAATCTTTTAACTCCGGATACTCTTTTAAAGCATCCTTAACTTTTGTTTTAGCTAAAATTAACATCCTATCCTCCTCATATTCTGGGAATCAGAGGAAAATTTACCAATCTTTCCGCTGTTCCATCATCCTTAATGAGATGAGTATCTTCTATTTTTATAGTCCCAAGCTCTTTTCCGCTCAAAGGAGCATGTCCTGCACTTATAACCATATTGGGTTTAACCGGTTTCATCCGATCTCCCGGCACTATTGTTAAAATAGGAGTTTCCTCATATCTTAATCCAACCCCATGACCAAATCCGTAAAGATACTCATTTTCAAAACCATATTTTTTAAATATATCAAAAACCTTTGATTCAACCTTATTAAAAACATTATCAAGCTCAAGAAGATTTGAAAGATTAAGATGCATCTCCTCCATTGCCTTAAGAGCATCTTCCCTTCTCTTATCCGGCTTTAATATCACTGTCCTTGCCATATCATAAAAATAACCTTTGTATGATGGCATAAGATCTATCAAAACATAATCTTCAATAACCTTATCTCTCGGTCTTGCATGAACCCTCGGACCACCTGTATTCACATAGATAAAGGTCTCATCTGCTCCAGCCTTTTTCATCTTATACTCTGCTTCAGCTGCAATCTCATACTCTTTAACTCCATCTTTAATAGCATCAAGCGCTGCTTTCATTCCAATCACTGCTATTTCCCCCGCTTTTTTTATGTACTCAACTTCCCTCTCATCCTTGAACATCCTTAATTTCATTATGAGCTGATGGACATCTACAACCTTTTTTCTTGCATGAATTTTAAAAAACATATCATACAAAAGTGCAGAAGCATCAATATCAAGGTTAAAACCAATTACAGCCATATCCACCCTATTGTGAACACTTTGAATTAGCGTTTTCACATCCCTATAAGGAACGACTTTGTCAACCCATGTATTTTCCTTGAGCTCATCAATTTCCTCTTCAATTGCGAAAATAACAGGCTCACCTTCAGCAGGTATCATAATCGCAGGGGGATCCCATTTTACACCCGCAAAATAGATAAAAGCATAGCTATCCCTTATCATAACCACATCTATTCTCTTTTCTTTTAAAAGCTCCTGAAACCTCTTGACCCTTTGTTCAAAAACCTTTTTGTCCATATCTACCTCCTAATAAATTAAGATAGTATATCATATTTCCTACTTGTTTTATAGGTTTTTTTACTCATTTTTTAAAATTTCTTTATAAATATACTCTCCCTTTAAAGCACCCCTCAGTCTTTCCATGTAATTGCGAAGTTTCTCAGGTTTCTCTTTTTTTATTAACTCAACCCTTTTAACTATTGCAAAAACAGTTTTTATAGCTTTTTTTAACATTTTACCTTTAAAAAGTTTTGCAATTTTATGTTTTGGAATTGATAGATTTTTATACACAAGCAAAGTTTTTCCTTCATATGGAATAAATTCTATTCCTCCATAACTATCCTTGGCCGAATCTGATTTTACCATCTTCCAAACAATTCTGTATCCCCCTTCACCATTTTTTTCCAGTTTATTATAAGTAATATAGTGACTATCCTTTAGGGGCCACGGGATGTTCAAGACAAAGTATAAATCGAGTTCCGTGGGAGAGTGGTATCTTAAAGGTTTTGAAATTTTTAAATCAGGGATAAAATCTTTATGCTCATCATAGGCAAAAAACACTGCACATGCTTCCTCAGGTTTCGCATTAATAAAAGTCTTCAATATTAGTTCCGGCCATGGGGAGCCTTTTACCTCTTTTAACCTTAGGGAATAACCTTTCTTTAGGATTTCCTCTTTTTCCCTTTGCGTAAGCTGCTTTACTGAATAATCAATGGGATAAATGACTGACCATGAGAAAAACAGCCAAATTAATATAATAAATGTGTTTTTTTTCTTAAAGCTCCTTTTCTTCAAACTTAAAAAGGAGTTCTTCTTTGTTGTGTATTATTATTAAAGTCCTTTGGAATTTCGAAAAATGATTTGTCAAAATTTCTTGGTTTAACATCAAGGACTTCACTTGTTGTAATAGTCTTTCCTTTTATTTTACCCTTCTTATCCCTTTCTATTGTAGTTGATATTGTCTTAATAGGAAATCCTAAGTTCTTATATGTACCCAATTCCTCTTTAATTGCTTCATCAAGTTCATCAAACCCTGTCTTAAACTCTTTGTCAAGAAAGGCGTTTTCATAATTATTGAAATATTTAAAGTCCTTTGAAGCCCAGATTTCCTTTTCTTCTTCATAATTTATAGTCTTTTTAATAAAAGCTATTTTCATCTTCATCTTGTAAGTTATTAAAAGCTTTACATGATTGCACTTAAAACCATTGACTGTTTCAGGAGCAAGAACTGTCTTTTTTATATTGTAATCCTCTATGCTAAATTTTACTATTTTACCTATAGCCCTTGTAAGTTGAAGCATTGAGTCAATGGGCACTACCATATAACTCTTTTCCTGAGGATTAACTATATAAACGACATTTTCCTTGCCTCTGTAAATCCAATAAAGTCCGGAACCTTCATAGGGATTACCTTGAGAACCACTTCCCTCTATCTTTACAAACTCCTCTCTTATATTAACACCATCAGTGTAAACTTTTGCAATAACAGTTGTGTTATGACCATGTTTTTTTGTTGATGTTGTAACAGTCTTTAATGTCCACTCAGCCCCTGCAAAGGCAAAAGAAAAACTTAAAATTAAGATAAAAGTAATTGTTAAAATAAATCTTACTCTTTTGTTCATAAAACACTCCTTTTTGTAAATTGTCCAAAATTATAGCAGACAAATTAAAGTTTAACAAATAATGCAAAAGCCGAGCAATTATAGATCTAAAATAAATATAAAAGCTAAACGCCTCTCCTATCAGATTCCTAAAACCTGTCTTGGTTTCCGCTGCCAAAGATAAATACCTCAATAAAACAAAGAGTTTTTTCGATATTTATACGAGCTCTTTCTGTTTCAACTTTATAACACTTTTCTAACACTTTAAGTCAAATAAAACAAGGTAAACTAAATCTTGCTTCTGAAAAACATAAATAAAAAATTAAAGTTAAAAATAAAAATAAATTTAACCAAACATTTAAAAAAATGTGATTGTTTTTTAAGGGTATTTTTTATATAATCTTTCTGTATATTAGGAAATGGTGATTAATTTTGAAATTTAAGGCTTTGCTATTAATATTTTTGCCTGTTTTTTTTATAAATTTAATGGCAGAAGAAAGTATACCCGTTAAATTCGGAGCATGGGTGGTTTATTGGGACTTTAACAGAGGATATGAAGAATTAAGAAGATTCGGGCAGGTATTTGATAAAGCCTCTCTTTTTGCCTATGAAATAGATTCAAGAGGTTTTCCCGTAAGAGCGAAGGAGCTTACTTATTCAAAAATAAAAAAATTTGTGTTTCTTGCCAAAAGAAAAAAGATAGAACCATGGCTTACATTGGTAAATGATGTAAGGTTAAAAAATGGTAGAGTACTTTTAAAAGAAAGTTTTCCTTTGAAAAAAATATTTTCAAATAAGAGATTAATGGAGCGTCAAATAAAGAGTATAATCTATGTTTTGAAAAAATATGGTTTTAAAGGGATTGACATAGATTTTGAAAAGATACCCGATGAATTAGCAGAAGAATACGGAAATTACATAACAAACCTTATCTATAAATTAAAAGAGCATAAATTAGAATGTAATGTAATAGTTGAACCTTACAATGGGCCATTACCCTACTGGGGTACTGCAAATCTAACAGTAATGAGTTATAACTTACATTGGTCAAAAACTTTGCCCGGTCCCCGATCCACTTCAAAATTCATAAAAAAGATAGTAAAAAGGGTTGAGGGAGATGCGAAGGGTTCTCCGGGAATTGCCATTGTCTTAAAGGGCTTTCTCTGGAGGAAAAATGGGAAAACTAAAAGAGTTGATTTTTCAGAGGGCGAAAATATAAAAATAAACAATCAGGGTAAAATAAAAAGGGATGAAGAGTCAAAAGTCCCATTTCTTAAATTTGAAAACGGAGATGAGTTGTGGTATGATGATGTGGTGAGTTTGAAAGATAAGATTAATACATCAATAAAAGCAGGTTATAAAAGAATAATGTTCTGGTATCTTGGGGGAAACCCTGTAAAATTCTTTTATCTTCTAAATTCATATAAAAAAGATTTTAAAGGAGCTAATAAATGAAAAAAACTTTAATTATTTTATCCGTCTTATTATTACTTATTGCAAACTTATCGTACAGTGCCGGAAAGAGAGGGGGATTGGTTTTGGCTTTTGATGATGGATACCCCTGCTGGATAAAAACAGTTGCCCCGCTTTTGCAGCAGGTGGGAGGAGTTGCTACTGTTTTTGTAAACAATCAGAGAGTTCACAGTGGATACTTAAGCTTTGAAGATTTACTAACTTTACAAAATAAATATGGTTGGGAAATAAACACTCATACTTATCATCATTTTAATTCAGTGAGATATGTGGAAAAGTATGGGCTTGACAAATGGATTAAAGATGAAGTGGAAGCATCTGTTTCAGAGTTTGAAAGTAAAGGAATAAAAAAGATAAGATCCCTTGTTTTTCCTTTCAATGCTTTTAATGATATAACCGCAGGTTATGTAGCAAAAAGGTTCGATAGTTTCAGAAGATATAGCCCCTTACCGCTTACTAAAAAATTGAATCCTGACAAATCCTATCCCGGTACAACAATTGATCTCGGATACTTTGTCCCATTAAGACAGCTTAAAATGTGGGTTAATTTTTCAAGAATGCAGAATAAACTTTTATTTGTTTACAGTCACCAGGTATTCTCCGAAGATCACTATATAAGGGGAACAATAAAAGAGGTCGGACCGGATTACATAATTGCCAAAGAGAGTTTCACTCCTTTGAAAGATAGTGCACTTTGCATGGTACCAACACTTAAAACAAGAATACAGGACACTGACATAAAAGTTCTCGGCTTTGAAAATGGGAACAAGATTAAGGTTCTCTCAAACAATTTGCCAAAGCTTACAAAACCGGGCGAAAATTTTATAGTCGGACCGTGCTATGGAATTCCCTATAAAGAATTTAAAGAATTCATTGAATACACAGCTAAAAAAATTCCATTTTACACACTTTCTCAAGCACTTGAAATATTAAAAAGCAATAATTAATGGAGAGAGTAAATTACAGGATAAAAAGACAGTGGTTAAAAGAATTAATTAATAAAATATTTTTTTATGTTTTAGGAAAAGCAAGCGAATTTCTATCCAAAAGGGATGAGCAAATAAAAAAACTAACAAAAAAATTAAATGTGAATTTTGTTAAACTAACTATTCTTGAGAATGGCCCATCCATTAACTTAAAAAAAGAGGGGACACATCTGGTGAGAACAAATTCGTTCGGAAATGAAAATATCGAAATTTTCTTTAAAAATACTGATTCCGCCTTTTTACTCCTAACAGGCCAAATTGGTCCTGAACAGGGGTTTTATGAACACAGGATTTTTCTAAAAGGTAACATAGCCAATGCCCTTATTTTCACTTCAATTCTAAAAAGAGTGGAAGCAATTCTGTTTCCCGGATTTTTTCATAAAAAATTATTCAGAAAAAAGCCAAAATTAGGATTTAAAGAATACTATTTAAGATTTCTTCTTTATCTATTTACCATATTCTGGCTTATAAAATTTCCGTTGGAGAAAAACCAATGAACAAAAAATACTTTGAGTTTTATAATCCTGTAAAAATTGTGGCAGGTTATAAATCCCTTGCCAACCTCCCATTTGAACTTAAATTAATAAAAGGTCTCAATCCCCTCATTTTAACAGACAAAGGTGTAAAAGAAGCCGGGCTTCTGGATAAAGTGTTAAAGGCCTTCTCAGGCTCGACAGTAAAGCCATGCAATATAATAGATAATATTCCCTCTGATTCATCAGTAAAAATCGTAAATTCCATTGCCAAAATTTACAAAAGCTCAGGCTGTGATTCCATAATCGCAGTGGGAGGAGGCTCTGTAATAGATACTGCAAAAGGGGTAAATATTGTGGTTTCTTTAAATATTAAGAACTTGAAAGAGTATGAAGGAGCTGAAACAATAGATAAAAAATTAAATCCTCTGATAGTTATACCCACAACTTCAGGCACAGGCTCGGAAGCCACCTATGTGGCTGTAATCTCAGATCCGGATGAGAATGTAAAATTGGCTTTCACCTCTTATTTTATACTTCCAGATCTTGCAATCATAGACCCGGAAATGACACTTACCTTGCCTCAAAAATTAACAGCTACAACTTCAATGGATGCTCTTACCCATTCAATAGAAGCATACACAAGTTTGCAAAAGAATCCTTTGAGTGATTCCTATTCCATAACATCAATAAGATTAATAAATAAATATTTGATAAAAACTCTCAAAGATGGGAAAAATCTTGAAAACAGATACAATCTTGCTATCGCCTCTCTTCTTGCCGGAATATCCTTTTCAAATTCAATGGTAGGGATAATACACTCAATAGCCCATGCTCTCGGAGGAGTATCCCACCTACCCCACGGACTTGCTAATACAATAATTTTACCCTATGGGATGGAATTTAATTTTGAAAAGTGCAATAAACTATACGCTGAACTTTCACTCCATTTTGACATTTATGACATTAAAAAGAGTGAAAAAGAAAATGCAAAAGAGCTTATCCTGAAAATTTTTTCTTTGCAAGAGGAATTAAAAGCTCTTGCGGGAATACCAATCAAGCTAAAAGATGCCGGAGTTAGAAAGGAGGATTTTCCCAAAATAGCGGAAAAAGCGGTATTAGACGGCTCTTCAATCTTCAATTGCAAAGAATTTACAGAAGAGGATGTTATTAATATATTACAAAAAGCTTATGAATAATGAAAAGCTTTTTCCTTTTAATTAACTTCAACTTTAACTCTCTTTAAGGTATAATTGAAAATGAACAAAAAAACAAAAATTTTAATCATTGTTATAGGTTTTATATTTTTTGCATTCATTACTTTTAAAAATTTTAAAAAGGGAAAAGAATCTCCTCAAGTTTTAAAAAAGCAGGAAATAAAAACAGTAGAAAAAGCAAACTTTCCCAAACTTACGGAAAAATCAGAAAGGGTGAAAAGAGGAGAGAATATAACAGCAATTCTGACAAGAAACGGCCTAACCCGTGCTGAAGCATATACCATGATACAGGAAGTAAAAAAGACTTATAATCTTGCAAAAATAAGAGCGGGAAATAAGTTTAAAATAATAAAGGCAAATGATAAATTTATAAAATTCATCTATTACATAGATATCAATAAATATCTTGAAGTTAAAAGAAAAGAAAACAATTTTTCTTCAAAAATAATAACAATACCTTATACAACTAAAAAATCCATAATAAAAGTTAAAATAGAAAGCTCGCTTTTTGAAGCTATCTTAAAAGAAAATGAAAAACCGGAACTTGCTGATATTTTAGCATCCTTATATGATTATGATGTTGATTTTAACCGAGACTTGAGAAAGGGAGATGTATTAATAGCAATAATAGAGAAAAAATACTTAAAAGGGAAATTTGTAAAATACGGAAATATCATAGCATCTTCATTTATAAACAATGGTTCTCGAATAGATATAATCAGATACAGGAGAAAGAATGGGGAGTACGGATACTTTCATCCGGATGGAAGAGCAGTAAAAAAGATGTTTTTGAAATCTCCTCTGCCATTTATGAGAATAACATCAAGATTCGGATGGAGGAGACATCCGATTCTGGGTTTTTCCGCAAAGCATAATGGGGTTGATTTAGGCGCGCCTGTAGGGACTAAAGTGAGAGCAACAGCATCAGGAACAATCATAGCAAGAGGTTATGACAGAGTGAGAGGAAGATACATTATATTAAGGCATCCAAACGGATACAGAACACATTACTATCATTTAAGCAGATATGCTTCGGGAATAAGAAGAGGGAAAAAGGTTTCGCAGGGTCAAATAATTGCATATGTTGGAAATACAGGAAGATCAACAGGTCCCCACCTTCACTATGGGGTACAGAAATACGGAAGATACATAAATCCTTTGACTTTAAAATCACCATCCTTAAAGCCTTTAAGTAAATTGGAAATTCCAGCTTTCAAAAGATATTCAAGAAAAATCATAAGGCTCTTCAATGAGATAATTGTCTTTAATATGAACCAAAGAGAAATAAACAAAGAGATATCAAATAAGTTAAACACCATATCACCGCACTTTCTCTGATTTAACACTTAAACTCGAAAGCTCAGGTAAGCACATGATATCAATACCCCCTCCAAGCTTTTCATAAAGCTGAGCAGCTTTTGTCTTGTCCTAAAATAAGTTGACAGTTTTTCACTTTTTCCATATATTAATAATGGATATTCATGGTGTGGGTCTCCCCCCCGATACACCATGGGTATTGTCAGCAGCGGGGAGTTGCTGGTCTGGCACGCTTTTTATAAAAGTATAAATATCCAAGTTACGAAGTTCCGTAAACTGGGTTTTGTGCTTGATTTTACTGTAAATAAATTGATCAAGATAGATTGGGGACAGAAGATTTTGCAGGTGCTTTTCACTCATCTTTTATTTCAAAAAAGTATCCTTCAAAGTTTTTGTGGATGTTTAATTTAAATCTTTCCCCAAATTTATAATTGAGTATTTTTCTTTGAGAGAAATTTTTGAGGTTGTTTTTCTCGTCCCTCTCATTTGCCTATAAATCTACCAACAGTTTCTATTTAGTACCTCTTAATGCCATTATACAGGATTGTTTACCCTTTTCAAGTTTTCTATTTTCTTCAAAATGATTTTTTCTTGAAAGTTTTATAGTTTATTTAAGTAGCCTAAAAAATCTTTAATGTTGTTTGTAGAAAAGAGTTTTGTTTTGTAATTTCTATAACCACACCTGTAAACAAATTAAAAAATTGAATTTATTTTATGCTGTTTTTTTGTAAATAATTTTACCTGTTCTTATTATCTCTGATAAAAAGGAGCCTTGCTCATTTCTTTCAATTTCTTCTACTGTTGCTGAAATAGGATCTATATTAACATCAATCTCCCATAAAGGTCTTGATAAGATTTTGTATGCTTTTAATTTATCCATTTTTGCAAAATCTTTTGAAACTATCAGGATGTCAATATCCGAATCTTTTTCATTAAATTTATCACTTAAATAAGAACCAAATAAAATAACCATCTCAATGTCTATCTCTTCTTTTAAGAGTTTTATATATTCCTCTATTTTATCTTTTGTTTTATCCATTTTAATAGCTCCTCTGTTTTTTTTAGCAAAACTTTAGCTTTTTCCTTTGTTATTAATGAACCTAAGCCAATATTTAAGTCAGGATACCTACTATTTAAATAAAAAAAGCTTAATTCATTTAATAATTCCTTTTGCTCATTATTTAATTCTTCACTTATTTCTGCCTTTACTGCAAGAAATTCAAGCTTATGAACTCTCGGTGAGTATTCATTGGTTTTTAAAACAATAAGTGCTTTTAACATTTTTTCAAGAGCTTGTTGACACATAAAAGCTACATAAAAGTATCTTCCCGTTTTTAACATAGCTTTAGCTGTAGTAAAATCGTATTCAGCAATTTCAATCCACTTGTTAACAATATTACTCATAATATATTATAGGGAAATTTTTATTGTTTAACAACTATCATTTTTCAACTCTCTTGCGACTTCGGAAAAGCCCAAAAGATCTTCAAGATGCGAAACTTTTCCAAGCTTTCAAGCTTCCGAGCCTCCATAAAGCAGAGCAGCCTTTTTTATCTCGTATAAATAGCGAATAAGAATTAGTAGTTTTATGAGTTTTAATCGTCTATTCATTTTTAATTCAGCATTCATAATTCATCCCGCCACGGGGGATCTCCACTCGTTTCACTCGTTCCGACATGCTACCGCCCTTGGGTTTTTCAGGTCAATCATTTCAATTATCATTTTTTCCATATATATGAATTTATTTCAGGTTTTTATACAATTAATTTCCCTCTCTCTACTCCTCCCTGATCTGCTTTCTCTGCCCGCTGAAAAGCAAGCCGGGAGTAAAATAAAAGTTGTGTATAAGAGAATAATTTTTTATTTATAAAAAATATTGATAGCGGGAGGTTGAAGGAATGATAAAAGAGATAGAATATAAAGAAATAGAAGAAATAAAAAACAGGAG